>NZ_JASJXO010000002.1:0-133760 GCF_035018625.1 Subtercola sp. RTI3
GTTGGTTGGGTTGATGGGATTGTTGACCCGGTCCCGATGTCGAGTGTCGAACAGATCCTCTGCCACGCCGACATCACCACCACCGTGTTCGGTACCCACGGGGAAGTACTCCAGCACGGGAAAACGAAACGCCTGTTCACGACCGCGCAACGGGCCGCCATGGCCGCACGGGATGGCGGGTGTGTGTGGCCGGGCTGCGACCGAGGCCCGTCGTGGTGTGAAAGCCACCACGTCGACGACTGGAAACACCAAACCTACGCACCCGGGCGTACAGACATCGACAACGGGGCACTGCTGTGTCACTTCCACCACACACATGTGCATTCCTCTGAGTGGAAACTCGCCATGCAGAACGGCGTACCGGTGCTGATCCCACCGAAGAGCATCGACTGGGAACAAACCCCCAGACCATGCTCCCAAATCAGATCCAGACGACGCGGCCCCCTCCCCACCGCACCATTACCACCATGGGTCAGACAACCACGACCATACACAACCTGACGACCACCGCCGCGGCGCACTGACTGACCGCCCGCGCCGCTCGCTACAGCAGAACTGTGCCCCGGATGCACGTCGTGCTGCGTCCGCCGACCCAAACGTCGTCCGGGGCGCCTGCCGCAGGGTCCGAGGCGTCGATGAACACCCGTCCCGCGCGGCCGAGGCGCGTGCCCTGCGCCACGATATAGTGTCTCGGAGCGCGACCCGAGCCGATCATCCACTGGGCAAGGCTCGCGTTGAGGCTGCCCGTGACCGGGTCTTCGTAGGGGCTCGCTCCGCCGATGAATGCGCGCACCTCGAACATCGGTTCAGTGTCGGCGTCTGATGCACCGGCTGATTCATCGACCGACACGACGGCCGCATAGCCGGTTGCTGGCGCAACTGTCTGAGAGAACGTCGCGTGCGGGCCAATGAGGCCGATCACGCCAGCTCCGAAGAGGGCTGCATTCGGCTCGACCGCGAGTACGGCGGCGGCCGACGCGAGCAGCAACCCCGGCCATCCGGGGCCATTGTCGACCCATTCGGCCGCAACCACATCAGCAGGGTTGATGCCCAGAATGCGAACCATCTCTTCGAGGTCGCCCTCTGAAATGGGGCCTCCGCGCCGAAGCGGGGGTGCCGCGAATGCGAGCCTGTCGCCGCTTTCGCCGCCGTCACGACGCACACGCACCAGGCCCACCTCGCACTGCTGCACGACCTCCGCCGCACTTTGGGGTACGCCGCCGGCTTCGAGCCAGGCGTGGGCGCTTCCGAGGGTCGGATGCCCGGCGAAGGGCAACTCGCGATCGGGAGTGAAGATGCGCACCCGGTAGTCGGCGCCGGCCGCGCGGGCTTCGGGTGTGGGAGGGAGGAGAAAGGTGGTTTCAGAGAGGTTGGTCCAGTTGGCGAAGCGGGCCAAGGCGACATCGTCGACACCGTCCGCATCGATCACGACCGCCACGGGATTTCCGCCATACGGCGTGCCCGAGAACACGTCGACCTGCACGAAGTCGCGCATCCGAGGTTCCTGCGCAACGCCACTCCCCCGCACCGTCATGCGCTTTCTCCCGCTCGCGCGGGTGCGCCCATAGGTGCGTCGGTGTCGGCGGGCGCGGGCCCGAAGGCGGCCTCTGCCTCGAGCGCGGCAACTCCCGCTGGCCGCCACGGACCCACCCCACACGAACTCGCCCGATCGACATTCCCCACCCCGTCGGCCCAGTCCCGCTCATCCGACGAAGTGGGGAAAGTCGGTTCGGTGGCCGCGGGCGCCGTGAGGTCGACTTGCCCCAGACTGTCGGCTGGGACTGACCGGGGCGACAGAGTGGGGAAAGTCGAACCAACGGCCGCGGAAGTCGATGGCCGGGTACGGGTGGAATGAGGTGCGACAAGGGCGCGGGTGCGCTCAGCGGCGTCAGCGGCACGAGCGCGGTCGTCGGCGGTGTCGCGAGCGCGAATGGCGCGGTAGCCGTCGGTTCGCAGAGCATGCACGGTGGCTGCCATACCAATCAGTCCAATTATGCCCAGAACTAGCAAGAACGTCATGATATTTACCCCATCTGTCACGGAGAGCGACAATTGGCCTGCGATTACGGGCCATGCACCTATCCAATTGCTAATTGGTCTTGAGGTCAACAGACCAATCTGCTTACACTGGTTGGGTGACGGCCCTTCATCTCTCTGCGCGAGCTCTCGACCAGCTTCTTGGCGACTGGAAGACCGGGGCAAGTACATATAGTTCACTGGCCGACCGCATCCGGTTGCTGGTGCTCGACGGCCGCATCCCGGCGGGAAGCCGCCTACCCGCCGAGCGGGAGCTCTCTGCCCGTCTCACCCTCAGCCGCAGCACGATCGGTGCCGCCTACGCAGAGCTCCGGGCATCCGGATTCCTCCGCAGTGTGCGCGGCTCAGGTAGCATCGCGCAACAACCGGCACCCGGCAGCACGGGCACCACCCGGCTGCGTCGGCCCGAAGACCCGCCCACGCAGTCGACGCTCAACGGGTCAGCCGATTCGTATGGTTCGGTGCCATCGGTGCCATCGGCGCCATCGGCGGCATTCGCGGCATTCGCAGAAACCGAGCAATTCGCTACGGCGTGGTCTGCTACCGGATGGTCGATTTCTTCACCCGATCGCACCGCCGGCAATCACACCGCCCGCAATCGCACCGCCTCCGAAATCCCCGCCACCCCCTCCCTTCTCAACTTCACGCAGGCCGCTCTTCCCGCCATCGCCGGCGTGGCCGAGGCCTTCGCCGCCTCGCTCGACGACCTCACCGCTCAGCTCGCGACCCCCGGCTTCGAACCGTTCGGTCTGCAACAGCTTCGCCAGGCCATCGCCGACCGCTACGCCGAGCGCGGGCTGCCGACGCACCCCGATGAGATCCTCGTGACGAGCGGAGCCCTGCAGGGCCTCAACCTCATCGCCCGCACCCTGCTGAGCCGCGGCGACCGCGTGGTGGTCGAGACGCCGACGTATCCACACGCCGCCGACGCACTGGTCGCGGCCGGCGCCCGTCTGGTGCCGGTTGCGGTGACGGCCGGCGAAGGCTGGCACGAAGACGCGATGCTGCAGGCATTCGCGCGCACGGCGCCCGCGCTGGCCTTCCTCATGCCCGACTTTCAGAATCCGACTGGCGAGAGCATGGGCAACGACATGCGCCATCGACTGGTCGAGGCGGCCGAACGCTCCGGCACGGTGATCGTCGCCGACGAGACCACGGCCGAGCTCAACATCGACCGCGAAGGCGAGTTCGCAAACCTGGCTTCGCTCGGTGACGTTGTGCTGCTCGGGTCGGCGAGTAAAACGATGTGGGGAGGCCTGCGCATCGGGTGGGTGCGGGCATCCAGACCCCTCATCAGGCGACTGCTGATCGCCCGCGCATCGGTCGACGTTGGCACGCCGATTCTCGAGCAGCTGGTCGCAACACGCCTCGTTCCGCAGACCACGGCCCTCGTGGCCCTGCGACGAGAGCAGCTGCGCTTCGGCCGCGACACGCTGCACGCCCTGCTGGCCGAGCGCCTGCCCGAGTGGAGCGTTCCGCACCTGCACGGCGGCCTCTGCAGCTGGGTGAACCTCGGCAGGCCCGTGAGCTCGCAGCTCGCCCTCAGCGTGCGCACCCGCGGCGTGCTCATGAACGCGGGCCCGCGGTTCGGGCTCGACGGTGCGTTCGAGCGGTTCATGCGGATTCCGCTCAGCTACTCACCCGCCGAGACCGAACGGGCTGTGGATGCCCTGCAGCACGCCTGGCTGAGCCTCGACGCCCGCGCCGCCACCCCTGACCCCTCGGTCTACGACATGGTGTAGCTGCGGTGCCGGCTGGCTGGCCGACTCAGCGGCTGGATGGCTGGCTTGCTCGCCGGCTGGCTGGCTCTCAGGCCAACCGCACCGAAGCCGCCTCGACCACCTCGGCCGAGCGCCCCGGCGCCCGCTGGTACTGCCAGTAGAGGTTCGTGTGTGCAATGACCTGCTCGGGCGGCGGCGCACCCCACTCGCTCAGGTCTTCAGTGGTGTGCGCGTCGCCGACGAGGGTCACGTCGTACCCGCGCACGAACGCACCGTGCAGGGTACTCCTGACGCACGCATCGGTCTGCGCGCCGGTCACAACAAGACGCCCGACACCCGCCGCGGCCAGCACCTCCTCGAGATCGGTGGCTTCGAACGAATCGCCGTAGAGCTTCTGCACGAGCGCCTCGCCCTCGCGACGCCGAAGCTCCGCGATGTACTGCCAGTTCGCGGCGCCCTGCACCAGTTCGTCACTGGAGTGCTGCACCCACACCACAGGCACAGCCTGCTCGCGCGCCCGCTCCACGAGGCCGGCAATGTTCGCCACCACCTCGGTGCGATTCAGAGCGCTCTCGACCACCCCGACCTGCATGTCGATCACCACCAGCGCGGTGTTCGGCCGGTCTGCCAACGTCGTCATGTCGTTCCCCATTCCGGGCTTCAGACGCCGCCCGCTCGTGCGTCGATTTTAGGCCGGGCACGCATTCGCCGCACGCCTAAGATGGGCCGAGACAGGCAATCGGGGTGGGCGAAATGGCCGAAGTAAGCGCAGCGGTCGTGATGGGCGCTGCGGGCGTGGCGCGCGCGGCGAGAACGAGAAGGGCCTTTACGCTCGTGGCGACCGTGCTCGTCGTCGTGGGCGCACTGCTCGCGCCGGTCGCCATTGTCGCCTCATCAGCGCGCGTCGCCCTCACCGACACCGACCAGTTCGTGGCCGCGTACGCACCGCTTGCACACGACACCTCGGTGCAGAAGCTGGTCACCGACCAGACCGTGAGCGCCATCAACGAACGCATCGACATCGACGCCCTCACCTCGAATGCCTTCGACGGCATTGCCTCGCTCGGAGCCAGCGAGCTTGCGACCCAGGCTCTGGATGCCCTGAAGGGCCCCGCGGCCGCCGGAATCCGCTCGCTGCTGCAGTCGCGCGTCGCGGCCTTCGTCGAATCCGACACCTTCGCCGACGCGTGGGCCACCTCGTTGCGGGCCACGCACGCACAATTGGTCTCCTCTGCGGCCGGCAGCACCACCGCCATCCTCGCGTTCGGCGCCGACGGAACCATCGGCATCCAACTCGGGCCCATCGTCGAGGCAGCCAAAGCCGCCCTCGTGGAGCAGGGCCTGACGTTCGTGGCCGCGTTGCCCACCGTCAACCTGACGTTCGTGGTGGGCACGTCGCAGTCGCTGCCACCCGTGTTGGCCGTCAGCGGTCTCGCCGCGGCCGCGGGCCTCTGGCTGCCGTGGCTGGCGCTCGCCTGCCTGGTCGCCGGCGTGCTCGTCGCCCGGAGGCGGAGCATCGCGACACTCTGGGCAGCGGCCGGCACGGCCCTGACGTGCGCCGCGCTGCTCGCCGTCTTCGCGGTCGGCCGCAGTGTGTTCGCTGGGGCGCTCGGCTCGGCGGGCACCGCCACTGCGCCACCCGCGCCCGGCTCACTCGTGCCGTCTGACACCATCACCGGGCCAAGCACGCTGAACGATGTTGCAACCGTCGTCTACGACGCCACCACCGGCGGGATGCGCGCCGCTACCGTCACCGTACTCGTGCTGGCGCTCGTGCTGGCGGTCGTGGCTTGGCTGGTGTCGCCCCTCACGATCCCGCGACGAGTGCGGAAGACACTATTGGGCTGGCGCCGCTCGCTGTCGCAATTGCAGCTTCCATCGCAACCGCCAGCCGAGCCGTCAGTACCAGCCCCGTCGCCAGCGCCAGCCCCGTCGTCAGCGCCAGCCCCGTCGTCAGCGCCTCACTCGGAAACGAGACCCGAACTCGAACCCGCTTCAGCGTCTGACTCCGTATAGCTGCCATCGGCCTCGGCCGGGCGGTCTTCGCGATCGTCACCCTCGGTGTCGGTGTACGAACCTTCGCCCGTGCGCGACGCGGCCATTGGTGTGACACCGGCCGACGCATCCTCTTCAGGGTTGAAGTGCGAACCCTCGGGGTCATGACCCACGGCCAGGCCATCGTCGGTGTTGGGGATCGTTCCGTCGGTACCGAGGTTCGGCTTCTCGTTGCTGTCTGACACAGGTCTGCCCTCTTTCGTCATCGAACGAGCCCACTTCGGCTCGTCACCCTAAGACGAGTGGCGCACCCGTTTCGTCACACATCGAGCACGACTTTTCCGCGCTGGCCACCTGCCGCGACCGCCGCCTGAGCCGCCGCGACGTCGTCGAAGGCGAAATGCCGGGTAGGCGGCACCGTGAGTTCGCCCGCCACGGCAAGCGCGGCCAGCTCGGCGAGAATTCCCGACGTCTGGTCGCGGGCACCTCCTGAGGAGAACACCACCCCGAGCCCGTACGCAGCCGGGTCGGCGATGGTCACGACGCGCTCGGGGCCTCCGACGAGCTCGATCGAACCCGGCAGAACGCCTCGCCCGGCCGTGTCGAGAACGGCATCGACGCCGTCGGGCGCAAGCTCGCCAATACGCTCGAAGACACCGTCGCCGTAGAGCACCGGGTGAGCGCCGAGCTTACGCAGGGCATCCGAATCTCGCGCACTGCCGGTACCGATGACGGTGATGCCGTGCGCCACAGCGAGCTGAACGGCGATGGCCCCCACCGAGCCGGCGGCGCCGTGGATGACCAGGGTCTCGCCGGGCGTCAGCTTCAGCAGCCCGAGGGCGCGCAGCGCGGTCTCGCCGGCCACGGGAAGGGCCACCGCCACATCCCAGTGCAGCCGAGAAGGCTTCAGGGCGACCACGCGGGCCGTTGCGAACTCGGCGTAACCGCCGCTCGTCGCCCAGCCGAACACCTCGTCACCGACGCTCAGCCCTTCGACCGCGATGCCCACCGCTTCGACCACTCCGGCCATCTCACTACCGGGGATGACGGGAAAAGTGGTCTTCACGAACTCGCTCATCGCACCGGAGCGCAGTTTGAGGTCGTATGGGTTCACCGCCGCGAGCCGCACACGAACCAGCACCTCGTCGACCCCGGCGACCGGTCGGGCGACCTCTCTGATCTCGAGAACCTCGGTGCCCCCATACGAACCGAACGTGATTGCCTTCATCTGCGCTTCTCCTCGACGAGCCTCGGTGCGATCTGGTGCGTTCTGCGTGATTGGCTGGATCTGCCAGATCGTTGCGTTCTGCCAGATCGGCGCGTTCAGCGCGTCGCTGCGGCGAACCAGCCCAGTCTGGCGCTCACGACGCCCGAAGTCACCCCATCTGGCGCACAACGTCACCCGGCTGCGCGGCAGAGCGCGTATTCGTTCCGGTGTCCGTATCCGCGTCCGTATCCGTATCCGTATCCGCGCCAATGCCCGTGCCCACGCCCACGCCCATGCCCATGCGGCGAACCGCCGCCGGTCGCCCGAACCTGCTGGCCCGCGACAGGATGCCCGCCAGAGCTTCGAGGTCGTCGTCGCCCAACGCAGCGATCTCCGGCGGGGCCGGCGGGCGCAACCGATCGACGCGCCCGAGCGCTGCCCGACCGGAGGGTGTGAGATCGACGATTTTGGCCCGCCTGTTGGCGGGGTCGACAACCCGTGCCACAAGGCCGTGTGCCTCGAGGTCGTTCACTGCGACGGTGGCGGCCGGGGCATCCATCGACGCCACATCGGCCAGCGCCTTCAACGTGAGCGGGCCGTCGGCCAGGCGGCGCAGAACCCGCACTCGACTGAACGGCAGGCCCACCTCCTCGGCGGCCTGGCGGCGCCACTCGCCGAGGTGCTGGGTGGCGAGGGCCATCAGCGACGCCCACACCTCGTCGGCGGCGATGCTCACTGGATGCCTCCGCGTGCCTCGCCGGCGGTGATCACGTCGGTGTGCGATGCGGCGGGTTGCCCGGCGGCTGGCCGCACCGAGGTTGGCTGCGATGCGTCGGTCTGCGATGCGGCAGCCTGCACAGCACCCCGCGCCGTCGCGCTGACCTTCACTGCGCCCGTCGCCACCGGCTCGGCCAGCAGATGGCCGATCTTCTCGGTGGTCTGGCGCGCCCACGCCGTGGTCGAGGCGATTCCGAGCGCCGCGATGGTCAGGCCGCAGCCCACCACGATCCACCACATGGCGTGGGTCGCAATGGCGAAGCCGGCCCCGATCAGCGCCGACGCACCCGCGCCGGTCACGGTGCCGGCGAGCGCAACACCCACGGAGACGCCCACCTGGCGACTGGTCGAGGCGAGCCCCGCGGCCACGCCCGCCTGCGAGAGGGGCATGCCCGAAACCGCGGTGGTGGTGATGGGCGCATTGACCATTCCGAACCCGAGGCCGAACAGAACGTACGACACGAGCAGCTGCGCGTCAGGCGTCGTGGCCGTGAGAAACGTGAGTGAGACCGCACTCGCGGCGAGCAGCGTTCCGGCGATCACCAGCGAGGGGCGGGTTCCGAACCGGCCTACCAATCGCCCCGAAATGAGCGAACAGACCAGGGTGGCGATGGCGAGGGGCAGCATGTAGATACCCGTTTCGAAGGCACTGAGGCCCCGAACATCCTGCAGGTAGAGCGCATTGATGAACAGAAACGCGCCGTACGCCGCGAAGGCGCAGAGGGCGATGATCGTCGCCGAGCTGAACGGAACGCTCTGAAAGAACCGCAGGTCGACGAACGGCTGGGCCGTGCGGCTCTCGTGCCGCAGCAACAGCACCACGGCCACCGCGCTCAGCACGAACAGGCCGATGATGAGCGGCGACCCCCAGCCCTGCCGGGTGCCCTCGATGAGCCCGAACACGAGCGACACCAGCGCCACGATCACGAGCAGCTGGCCGATCGGGTCGAGCTTGCGGGCCTTCGTCGCTCGCGACTCCGGCACGAAGATGGCGCACAGGATGATCGCCGCCACCCCCACCGGAACATTCACCCAGAACACCGAACGCCACCCCACGGTCTCGGTGAGCGCGCCGCCCACCAGCGGCCCGAACGCCATCGACACACCCACGATCGCGCCCCACACGCCAACCGCGCGGGCCCGCGCCTTCTTCTCGGTGAAAGTGTTGGTGATGATCGACATGGCCACGGGGTTGAGCATCGAACCGCCGAGCGCCTGCAGAACGCGGGCGAAGATGAGAAAGCCGATACTCGGCGCGACACTGCAGAGCAGCGACCCGATGCTGAAGATAACGAGCCCCACCTGGAACACCCGCCGCCGGCCCAGCCTGTCGGCGGTCGAGCCGGAGAGCAGCAGAAAGCTGGCGAGCGTGAGCGTGTAGCCGTCGACGATCCACTGCAGGTCGCTGATCGACGCGTTGAGGTCGCGGCTGATGGCGGGGAGGGCGACGTTGACGACCGTCGCATCCATCGACACGATGAACAGGCTCATGCAGCAGATAGCGAGGATGAGCCCCTTCGGGGCCGGTTTGCGTGGCATGCGCCCGGGCTTCACGGCGCGGGAGGGTGACTTCGAAACAGTTGTAAACACACAATAATTGTGAACACGTAACTATCGGTTGTCAAGCCGGTAGTCAAACCGAAACAACGTGAGATGGGTTGTGGCACGGGAGATTCAGCCGGCGAGCAGCCCGAGCGAAACAGCCCAGAGGCGTTCGGCGTTCGCCGGGTCGAGGGCCCACTGCTTGACGCCGTGTGGATGCTCGGCGAGACGCGCGTCGTCGGCAACGGTGTACGCCTCGACTGCGTCGTCGAGGTAGTGGCCGCCCGTGCTCGCGAACTCGGGCGCGACCGCCGCGACAAGGGTGGTCGCCGCACCCTGCGCGATGCTCTTGTATGCAAAGACTCCCGCCGCCTCGGCTGCGTCGAGTGACGACTTCTGGCTGGCCGAGAAGTTGCGCTGCAACCCCGTCGCCACCCCGCCCGGGTTGACGGCGTTCACGACAATTCCGTCGGCGGCCCACAATCGGGTCGCCTCGACGGCGAACAGAGCGTTCGCGGTTTTCGACTGGGCGTATGCGAGCTGCGGATCGTAGTCGCGCCGCTCGAAGTGCAGGTCGTCGAAATCGACGTTCGCGCGCATGTGCGCGGTCGAGCTGAGCGAGACAATGCGGGCGCCGCGGTGGCCCGCCGGGGTCGGGCGCCCGGATGCCCTTGGTGCGCCCGAAGCGCCCACCGCCAGCGCATCGTGGAGGCCGACCGAGAGGGCGAAGTGCCCCAGGTGGTTGGTGGCGAGTTGCAGCTCCCAGCCCTCACGGGTTCGTTCGAGACCGCTCGTGACGAGACCAGCGTTGTTGACGAGCAGGTGCAGGGGGGCATCCCATGCCCCGACGAACGCAGCGATCGATGACCGATCGGCGAGGTCGAGGGGGCGCACGTGAGGCCGCGCGCGCCCGGTCGATCGTGCGATCGCGTCGGCCGCCGCGTCGCCGGCCGCCCGATTTCGCACAGCCAGGGTGACCTCGGCCCCCGCCGCCGCGAGCGCCCGGGCGGTCTCTCTCCCGAGCCCCGACGACGCTCCCGTCACGATGGCACGCAGGCCCGTAAGGTCAACTCCGCGCAGCACGTCATCGGTGGTGCTGTCTGCGGTGAATCTCGTCGTGATCAGTCGGGGTGTCGTCATGCATCCACTATACGCACTAAGCCATAGTTGTCTAGTTGAATGATCCGCCATATGATCGTCGGTATGAGTTCAGTGCCTGCAGTACCCGTGTCGGGCTCAGCATTAGCGGCATCACCCCCCTCACCCCCAGCGCCCACCGAGTCAGACCGTAGGTCCGCCGTCTTGGAGTCTGCGCTACTCACGTTCGCGCGCTTCGGCTATCAGAAGACCTCGATGAACGAAGTGGCCCGCGCCGCGCGCATCTCCCGGCCCGGCCTCTACTTTCTCTTCGACTCGAAACCGGCCCTGTTCCGGGCGGCTGCAACCCAGGCGCTGCTGCGTGACCTCGAGACCATCGAACGTGTTCTCGCCGACACGGCCACCCCGCTCGACGAGCGGCTGGTCAGGGCTTTCGATACGTGGGCGGGTTCGTACGTGGGGCCCCTCACCGCCGACATCAGCGCGGTCATCGCCGACAACCCCGACCTGCTGGGCGCAGTGGTCGAGACGGCACCGCGCCGGTTCGAAGAACTGGTGACCGCCGCCATCGCCGCTCGTGCCAGCGCCGGCGCAGCGGCACCCGTAGCGCAGACCCTCATCAGCGCATCCCTCGGCATCAAACACCAGGCCGCCTCGCGCGACGACTACCTCGCGCGCATGACCGTCGCCATCGGCGTGGTGCTCCGCTGACGACCGCTCAATCGTCGAGTTTCATGAGCGACCGATGACGGGTTCGATGCGGCGGCGCTGCCCGGGCTCCCTGGCGGTGAGAAAGTCGAGGTCGGCACCGCGGTCGGCCTGCTCGACGTGCTGCTGGTAGAGCATCGGCCAGCCGCGCACGTGCTGAGAGACGGGTGCCACCCACTCCCGCCGGCGGCGATCGAGTTCTTCGGCCGATACGTCGAGATCGAGGATTCCCGCCTCAACATCGACGGTGATCATGTCGCCGTCACGCACGAGTGAGATGGGGCCACCGACGGCACCTTCGGGCGAGACGTGGAGAAAGACGGTACCGAAGCTGGTGCCGCTCATGCGCGCATCGCTGATGCGCACCATGTCGGTGACGCCCTCTTCGAGCAGCCGCCGGGGAATCGGAATCATGCCCCACTCGGGCATGCCCGGCACCCCCACCGGCCCACTGCCGCTCAGCACGAGCACGTGGTCTGCGGTGACATCGAGATCGAGATCTTGGGTGCGCTCGCGCATCTCGTCATAGCCGTGGAAGACCAGAGCAGGCCCCCGGTGCTTCCACAAGCGCGGGTCAGACGCAGCGGCCTTCAGAACGGCGGTGCCGGGCGCCAGGGTACCCGAAACCGAACGGATCGCGGGCCCGCCCACGACGGGGTCGGAGACCGTTCGAATGGCCCTGGTTCGCAGGTTGTCGTCGAGGGGAGCCCGGGCCGAGGCCGTCAGAGGGTGACCGGTGCACGTGAGGGGCTCCGCCTCGATGGCGTCTCCGAGCTCGAAGACCAGAGACGGTACGCCACCGGCGCGATCGAGTTCGCGCATGAGGCCACTGCCACACGGTTGAACATCGGCGATGACCGGGATGCCGTCGCCCGCTGCCGAGACATCGCTCGGCCCGAAGACGATTCCGGCCCGCCCGGCGAGAGCGGCAAGGTGAATGACGGCGTTCGTCGACCCACCCACCGACTGCAGAATGCGCGCGGCATTGCGAAACGATGCGGGCGTGAGAATCCGTGAGGGTGTGAGGGCTTCTTCGATCATGCCGATGATGCGTCGGCCTGACTGGTACGAGAGCTCCCGGCTCGGATCCTGGCTCGCCTGCACTGTCGCCGCACCGGGCAGGGTGAAGCCGAGCGCCTCGACCACCATGGCCATCGACGAAGCGGTGCCGGCCGTGTTGCACGAGCCGCTGCCGCAGGCATAACACGCCTCGAATCGACGCCACTCCGCGTTGTCGATCTCGCCGCTGCGGTAGCGATCCATCTCGCGCCAGAGGTCGGTGCCGGTGCCGATCTCCCGGCCATCGAAGACGGGTGCCGGGCGGTTGCCGCCCACGATCTGGATGGTCGGCAGATCTGCACTGATGGCGCCCATCAGGGCGCCGGGGGTCGTCTTGTCGCAGTTGGTGAGCAAGACCACGCCGTCGATGGGGTTGGCGCGCAGCAGCTCTTCGACCTCCATCGAGAGCAGGTTGCGATAGAGCATCGCGCTCGGCTTCATGAGGTCTTCGCCGAGCGACATCGCCGGCATGACCATCGCCGTGCCACCCGCGTCTGTCACGCCTCGCCGAACGTGCTCGGCGAGTTCGCGCAACGGCAGATTGCAGGGGTTCGCGTCGCTGCTGGTGTCGATCACGGCGACGATCGGACGACGCACACCCTGTTCGATCTCGCCGCCGCCCATTCGCACGGCGACGCGATGGGCGAGCGCGACCTCATCGTCGCCATCGAACCAGGCACTCGATCGAAGAGTGTTCATGACGCATCCGTTTCGCCCGCCACGAATCCGAGGCTCGAGATGGTGTCACTCGCGGCGGCGATGAGCCGTTCGAGTGACCCCGCGGCGACCACGGTCTGCCACGCCTGGTAGCGGTCTTCGCGATAGGCGCCTTCGGGCGGCAGATACACCCAGCCGGGGCCATTGGTCAGGTTCATGACGACGATCGTCGCCGACGGAAACCGGGCACGAAGTGTCGACTGCAGCGCCGAGTACGCCTCGCCGGGATGAGCGACGAAGACCGCCTGGCCGAACCGCCACACCCAGAGGGGATGCACGGGGTGATCCATGTCGACATACGTGCGCCGCAGGCGCACAGCCCGGCGCAGGCGTTCGGCCCGACTCCGCGGGTCGATAGCGGCCCACTCCTGTTCGAGTTGCTCGAGGGGCGGCAGCACCTTCACCTCGACGGGAACCTCGCGATACACGCGTGCCGACGCGCGCTGCCATGTGGTGGGCACCGGCTGCCAGATCGCGAGCGGCGCACCCGACTGAATGACGTCGCCCAGCACGAGCCCTTTGCCGGGAGTAGGCATGGTGAGCAACACGCCGAGCACGGCGTGCCCGAGTGATGCACCATGTCGATCGGCGAGGCGCAGGTCGCCGCTGTACTGCTGCCGTGGGCCCAGCTCGCCGCTCGCCCCCTGAAGAAAGAGGCAGGGCGCGGCGGTCTCCGCCTCGACGACGGTTCGCATCGGGCCCACGAAGTCGGCCGAGAGATGACTGTTCTCGTAGCCGAGGGTCGTCGGGTGGCAGGCGTAGTTGACGATCGTCGCCAGCAGCCTGCCATCAGCCCCGCTTGCGCGCCCCACAAGGAGGGTCTGGTCGGGTTCTTGGTCGGGGTCGAAGCCGAGCAGCGCCTGCCCGTCGTGCAGCAGATCACGCACCGCAGCGAGGGTGTGCTGGCCCGTGCTCCACACCAGTTCGGCGGGCTGGAGGTCGCCGACAGCCCGAACGGCCGCATCCGCAGCCGCAGCCGCCAGGTCGTCGAGGTAGCCGGGCACGAGCGCGCCGCCCTCGAGATCCGCGTCTTCGCGGCAGATCGACGGCCCGGCGTGGGTGTGGGTGAGGTGCAGAAGAACCTGGTCGGCCACGAGCCCCGTTGCAGTGAGCACCGCGCCCCGAACCTGCTGCTCGTCTTCGATGGTGCGCCACCAGCCGAGATCGGCGGTGATCACGAGGGAGCGCCGGGCCGCGGGCGTTGCCGCATTCTCCGCGTCGGTCGACTCCAGCGCGAGGGCCGTCAGGGTGAGCGCGCCGTGCACGCCCGTGCTCAGATCGGCGTCGCCATAGCCCCAATTGCGCATGCGGATTCCGACGGGCGCGCTGATGTCGGCACGGGCCACGCCGATCTTTCCGCTCCAGCCGGGCAGGGCGTAGCTGGGCGGGGCTGCAGTCGGAGAGAAGGTCGGCGTCGGCACAGTGAAACCCTAGACGAAGCGGTCAAATTGACGAAACATGTTCGTGAAGGCGGAACGAAAGGGGCCAACGTGCCCAATTTGTTCGGCTGAAACGAACGGTGTTGTTTTTTCAGAAACGCCTTCATACACTCAACCGACCGGGCATCGAGCCCTGGCTCACCGCAGAGAGGCACCGATGACGCAGCTGTTCATGACCCACCCGGGGCCGCTCGACCTCGTCACCCCGGTGCCCCTCAGCGACGGCATCACCCTGCGCCCTGCTACGAAGGCAGACGAATCGGCGATCGCTGAAACGCTCGCCGAAAGCTTCGCCGAGGCGTGGGACATCGCCCGGGTTCGCGCCGAGCTCACCGAAGCCACCGACGTGCCCGTCACCTGGGTGGCCGAAGACGCGCAGGGCATTCTCGGCGTCGCGTCAGAACGGGTCATGCCCGACGCCTACCCGGGCGCCGGCTACGTGCACTACGTCGGTGTACTCGATCGCGCCAGAGGGCGACGCATCGGCGCGGCACTCACGGCGCGCTGCGTTCAGGGCTTCTTCGAGCGCGGCCTGACCCGCACCGTTCTTGAGACCGACGACTTTCGCGCGCCGGCCGTGGTCACCTACCTCCGCCTCGGATTCGTGCCGACCTACCGCAGCGAGCTCGAGCAGCACGCCTGGTCGGCCCTGTTTCCCACCCTCTTCGGCACGAAGCACTGACGCACCTCGCTGGCACGCCTTCGTGTCAGCCCCGCTTCGTACCCCCTCACGAAAGGAACATCCACTGTGGCATCACAGCCCAAACTGAGAGTCGGCATCGCCGGAGCAGTTCGCGGTGGCGGCTTCATCTCAGGTCTGCGCGCCGAGAGTGATCGCGCCGAACTTGTCGCCGTCTACGACCCCATTGCCTCTGCCCGCGAATCGTTCGCCGCGACCAACGAGGTCGAGTTCGTGTGCGGGAGTTTCGACGAGCTGCTCGACCACGTCGACCTCGTCATCCTCGCGTCACCGCAGCAACACCACACCCCTCAGGCACTGGCCGCGCTCGCCCGCGACATCCACGTGCTGAGCGAGGTGCCGGCCGCCGTGAGCCTCGAGCAGGCCAATGCCCTCGTCACGGCAGTACGCGAGTCGAACGCCCAGTACATGATGTCGGAGAACTACGGCTACATTCGCGAGAACCTGATCGTTCGCGAAATGGTGCGCGAAGGAGCCTTCGGCGACCTGTACTACGGCGAGGGCGAGTACCTGCACGAGATGAAGACCTGGCACACCGCGGCGACAGGCGAGCGCACCTGGCGTTACTACTGGCAGGTCGGGCGCGACGGTATCACCTACCCCACCCACAGCCTCGGGCCCCTGCTGCAGTGGTTCGGTGACCGTGTCGTCTCGGTCAGTTGCGTGGGAACCGGTCGGCACACCGACCCGGAACACGAACTGCAAGACACGACCATCCTTCTCGCGCGCACCCTCAAGGGCCGACTGCTGCGCCTTCGCTTCGACCTGCTGTCGAACCGCCCGGAGCTCTACGCCTACTACGCCATCCAGGGCACCGAGGGCGCTTACGAAGCGGCCAGAACGGTCAACTCCGAGGCCGTCGTCTATCTCAACGGGCGTTCACCCGACGGGGTGTGGGAGCCGCTGGAGAAGTTCGCCGACCTCTATCTGCCGAGCCGGTACAACCAACCCGGTTCGAAAGACACCCACTGGGGTTCGGATGCCTGGCCGGTGCGCGACTTCATCGAATCGATCCTCACCGGCACCACACCGGAGATCGACGTCTACGCCGCGCTCGACATGACGCTGCCCGGCATTCTCTCCGAGCTGTCGATCGCACAGAACGGAGCATGGGTGCACGTGCCGAATCCCCGCTTCTTCACCGGAGGCATCGGCGTCGAGCCGTCGAGGGAAGCCCCGCTGGCCTGAAGCAGCCCCACATCTGTACCAACGATCATCCTGAACACCAACGAAAGGAACCACAATGAAGACCTTCAGAATCGGCGCGGCCGCAGCAGTGCTCGCCGTTTCCACTCTGGTTTTCGCCGGTTGCTCCTCGGAGCCAACAGCGAACTCAGGCACCGTCGCCGGAGAAGTCACGCTCTGGAGCTACGGCAAAGTGCAGCCCAGCATGACGAAACTCATCGCGGGCTTCGAGGCAGCCAATGCGGGAACAACCGTCAACGTGATCGAGGAGCCGGGAGACCAGTACTTCGCTCTTCTTCGTGCTGCGCTGACGTCAGGCCAGGGGCCCGACATCTTTCAGATGTTCCCGGGCGGCTACCAGCACCAGTTCTCCGACTACTCGCTCGACCTGAGCAAATCGATCCCCCGCTCGGAGTTCGAAGCCGTTCAGGGGCAGTACTTCGCTGAGAAGTCGAACCTCGACAACCCCGTGTACGGCGTGCCGCTCGTGAGCAACATGTACTACACGCTCTACAACCAGGCCGTGCTCGACAAGGCCGGTGTCACGAAGTTTCCCACCGACTGGGCCGAAGTCGACGACGCCTGCAAGAAGATCACGGCAGCGGGTTTTCTCTGTATCGGCTACGGCAGCGACACGGGCGCCGGCGGCTTCGATGCCTACCAGGACTTCAGCTACATGTCGGGGGCCAGCATCGGGCTCTCGGGCTGGGACGGGCTCATCGACGGCAGCCAGAAGTACGACACTCCCGCGCTGGTCGACCAGGTGACCAAGTGGGGGGCACTGCAGACGAAGGGGTACACCAACCCCGACGTGCTCACCTGGCGTGACGTGCGCACCGATTTCCTCGCGGGCAAAACGGCTATGTACATGACCGGCAGCTGGGATGCGAGCTGGGCGACAGACGGGCTTGGCACGAACGTGCACGCGGCCCCCACCCCCTTCAGCGACAGCCCGATGGATGTTCTCGTGCGGCTTCAGGATTCGGGCCTCTCGGTGTCGAAAGACTCCAAGAACACAACCACGGCAGCGGCCTTCGCCGCGTACGCGATCTCACAGGCAGGCCAGCAGATCATCGCTGACGCCGGCGGTGTTCCCGCACGCACCGGTATCAACACAGACAGCGCCGTGAACCAGGAGATCCTCGCGAACTCGGTGAGCCAGAAGTGGAAGGTGATGCCGATGATGGACAACTTCCTAGACGCATCCGTCACGACAGCGCTCCGTTCGTCGCTCAACCAAGTGATGGCCGGCCAGCTTTCGGCGGCAGATGCGCTGAACAAGGTCGATCAGGCCACCGCGGCAGTCAGTTCGAGCGATCGCGTCACCTACAACCTCTCAGGAAAGTAGGAACCCGGTCATGACTGTCGACCTCCGCCGTGCACCGGCCGAGAAAGCTGTGGCATGGCGGAGGTCGCCTGCCGGGCCTCCTCGTGCTTCACAGAAGAGACAAACCGTAATCCGCCAACGCCAGTACTGGGGGCGGTTGTTCGTACTGCCGGCCGTTGTGCTCGTTTCGCTGCTGATCATCGTGCCGAGCATCCAGGGCCTGTATTACAGCTTCACGAACTGGAACGGTCGAAGCGCCACCTGGGTGGGCCTCGACAACTACATCAACGGCATCTTCTTGTCTCCCGATTTCGCCCGCATCGCGTTGAACAGCGTGTGCGTGGTGCTCTCGGTGCCGTTCGGTGTTGCCCTTTCGGTGATTGTCGCAAACCTGCTGGCCAACAACCTCTGGGGCCGCGCGTGGTTTCGCGGCATCTACTTCTTGCCCATCGCCCTCTCATGGGTGGTGATCGGCATCACCTTCGCCTACCTGCTCTCGGGTCGCGGGCCGATCAACGGCCTGCTCTCGAGCGTCGGGCTCGGCATGTTCAGCCAGGACTGGCTGGGCGGCGAGACGTCTGCGCTGATCAGCATCATTCTGGTCTTCAACTGGTCGTACTTCGGCATCAACGTCGTTCTGCTCTTCACCGGCATGACAACGGCGGATGCCTCGATCACCGAGGCGGCGAGGCTCGACGGAGCGCACGGGGTCAAGATGTTCTTCAACATCGTGATTCCGCAGGTTCGCCGATATGTGGAGTTGTGTCTGATTCTCACGATGGCGGCCGCGATCACTTCGATCTTCGCCCTCATCTACACGATGACCTCAGGGGGCCCCGGAGTATCGACAACGACGCTCGAGTACGCGCTGTACACCCGATCGTTCAGCCTCGGTCACTTCTCCCAGGGGGCCGCGTTCGGCATCCTGTTGTTCCTTATCTCCCTTGTATTCGCCGTAGTGCGCTTGCGCGCCGGAGTGAAAGCCGACGATGACTGATCGAAACAGCACCATCGAAACCGACACGTCGAACGATGTGCCGCTGTCTGCCACCCAACCCCGAGTGGCGCCGCCCCGATCGTCGTCTACAGCTCACCGCACAGGGGGCCGGCGCATCGGTGACAGAATCAGCGCGCTGTTCTCCACCGGGCTGACACGCATTGTTCTCGTGGGGCTCGCTGCCGGCACGATCGCCCCGCTCGTGTTCATGGTCTTCAAGTCACTCACGAAACAAGACGGCACGAATGCCGTGACCTTCGATGCCTGGGCAGCCGTGCTGAACGGCAAGCTGCCGCAGGCCGGTCTGATCTCGCTGCAGGTGAGCGTCATCGCCATTCTGGTGATTCTCTCGATCGCCACCCTCGCCGCCTTCGGATTTGCAAAGCTGAGCTTCACGGGTTCGCAGCCGATCATGGCGACGATCATCGTGCTCATGCTGGTGCCCGGCCAGACGTTCATCATCACGGAGTACTTCAACTTCAGCCACCTGGGGTTGATCGGCAACATTCCTGCTGTCGGCGTGCTCTACGGGGTCACGCAGATACCGTTCGCGACGTTCATCCTCACGAACTTCTTTCGCGCGATACCCGACGAACTCGTCGAGGCGGCCATCATCGACGGCGCCTCGTACCCGCGGGTGTTCTGGAGCATCTTCCTGCCGCTGGCCAGACCAGCGATGGTCACCGTGGGAGTGCTGGCGTTCATCGGCGTCTGGAACGACTTGCTCATCGCCCTGCTGTTCCTTCCCACGCCGGGATCGCGTACTCTCAGCGTGGTAATGGCCGGTGCGCAGGATACCCGCACGTTCGACGTCAGCCAGGTCATGGCCGGGTCGCTGCTCAGCGCTATCCCCTGCATCATCGTCTATGTGATTTTCCAGCGACAAATCGCCGTCGGCCTGACCGCCGGAACAGGAAAATAGGGGAATTCGATGACTATCGAAACCGTCGGGCACGATTCCGACAAAGTACGCCAGATCGCAGACGCCACCGCGGGCCGATACACGCTGCGCAGTATTTCGCGCGCAATCGATGCACTCGAAATACTCGCAGCGGCCGAGACCTCGATGGGGGTGAGCGACGTGGCCCGCGCTCTCGGCGCATCGAAGAGCACCGCCTTCGCCATCCTGCAGACCCTGGAGGAGCGAAACCTCGTCAGCTCGGCGGGCGAAGGATTTCAGCGCCGCTACGAACTGGGCCTCGGTCTCGCGCGGCTCGGGCACCGCGCCGTCAGCCGGGTGTCGATGCTCGACTCGGCTATGCCGCACCTCGAGCGCCTCACGAAGATGACGAAGCTGTCATCGCGGGTGGCGACGATGTCGCAGGGCATTGCCGTCGTTCTGGGCCAGGTCGACGGGCCCGCCTCGGTTCGGTTCGATCTGAACATGGGCGGGCGTGAACGCCTGCACTGCACGGGCATCGGCAAGGCCATCCTCGGGCAGTGCACCGATGCCGAAGTGATCGAGCTTGCCGAACAGACCGGTCTCCCTCGTCACACCGACTACACCATCACGTCGATCGACGCCCTGCTCGACGACATCAGAAAGGTGCGGGAACGCGGTTTCTCGGTCGACGACGAAGAAGACGCCGAAGGGGTGATCTGCATCGGCGCACCGCTCATCGATCACACCAACGCCTGTGCCGGCGGCATCAGTGTGACGGGGCTGAAGGTGAGCCTTTCGGCCGATCGCGTGATGAGGGTCGGCGAGCTGGTGATGGCGACGGCCGAAGCCATCTCACAGCGCATGGGTTCTCTGAAATGACGCCCGATCTGTTCGATCTGACCGGCCGGCGCGTGCTGCTCACGGGCGCCGCGGGTGGCATCGGCCGCGCGCTCGCCCTCGGTCTCGCCCGGGCCGGCGCCGATCTTGCGCTCGCCGAACGGCCCGGCGTCACGCCGAGTGCCGAGTTCTCAGCAGCCCTGGCCGTCACAACGCGCGACGTGCGCTGGTACTTTCACGACCTTTCAGAGGCCGAGACACTCACCGACTTCGTCGACAGCGTCTGGGCAGACGGGCCGCTCGACGTTCTTGTCAACAACGCGGGCTACGCCACCATGGACCACTTCAACCGCATCGACTACGCCGCGTGGCGAGCCACGATGTCGGTCGATCTCGACGCGCCGTTTCTCATCAGTCAACGTGTCGCCGAGAGAATGATCCACGACAGGGTGCAGGGCCGGATCATCATGATCTCGTCGAAGAACGGCCTGCAGGCAGAACCCGGGCTGGCGCACTACAACGCGGCCAAGGGCGGCCTCGAGCTGCTCGCGCGGAGCCTCGCGGTCGAGCTCGGGCCTCACGGCATCACCGTCAACACCGTGTGCCCCGGCATCGTCGACACCGGGCTGGCGAGCGACTTTGCGCTCGACTGGGAGAAGTTCACTCCGTACTACCAGCAGCACATTCCCCTCGAGAACCGCTTCGCGCGGCCCGATGAGATGGTCGGCCCCGTGCTGTTTCTCGCCTCCGCTGCGGGCTCGTACGTGAACGGGCACTCTCTTGTCGTCGACGGCGGGGTGCTCGCAAACCAGGTTCCCCGCCTGCAGTTCATGCAGCCCTTTGCCGATCGCATCGACGATTCCGGGCGCAACAGGCCCGCAGATCCACAACGCAGCACAACCACGAAGGAGTCTTCTCAATGAAAGCGCAACACTATCTGGCCTCGTTGGGACTGCCCAGCGGTGACGACTACTCGCTGCCCACCAGCACACGCCGGTTCGCCGACGGAGGAGCCTTTCACATCGAGATCCCCTCTGTCGAAGGGCCGGCCGCGATGGAAGCGGTCATCGACGAAGCAGCCCTTCGGGGCGTACCCGTGCACCGAGTGAGCCAGGGCAGCGGCATCTGGATGCTCACCGACACCGAGATCGAACAGATGGTCGAACTCGGTCGGGTACACAACATCGAGGTCTGCCTGTTTGTCGGGCCGCGCGCGGGCTGGGACACCGGAGCCCAGGCAACGAGCCCCGGCGGAGCCGTTCTGTTCGGATCGCTGCGCGGAGCTGACCAACTGGCCTACGGCATCGAAGAAGTCGTTCGCGGCTGCGCCCTGGGCCTTCGGTCGGTGCTCGTCTCCGACCTCGGCCAGCTCGCCGTACTCGGCAAGCTCAAGGCGCAGGGCGATCTGCCGAGCGATCTCGTTCTGAAGGTCTCGGCCTCTCTGCCGGTCTCGAACCCGGCCGGCGCACGGCTTCTCGAAGATCTGGGAGCGTCAACACTGAACGTCGCCGTCGACTTGAGCCTGCCCACGCTCTCCGCAATTCGCGCGGCGGTTTCGATTCCTCTCGACCTCTACATCGAATCGTCTGACGATTTCGGTGGAGTGATTCGCTACTACGAGATTCCCGAGATCGTGCGGGTCGCGGCTCCCGTGCACCTCAAGTTCGCGGTGCGCAATTCACCCAGCCTGTACCCCAGCGGAGGACACCTCGCGGGAGTGCTCGAAGCGACGGCGCGGGAGCGGGTGCGTCGCGCCTCACTCGGGTTGGCAATGCTCACCCGGGCCGAGGCCGATCTCGCCCTGCCCAGAAGCCTGTGACCATGGGCATCCGCTCTCTTGCGACGGATATCCCTGTCGCGGGGATCGTCGCCGGGCGGCCGGCACTCGCCGCACCGGGCACGACTTTTCACGGGCGTGATGTCACCCGCGGCACAGACCTCGCTATCACCTTTGCTGATGCGGCCACGAGCGAGGCCGATACCGCCGCCCGGGCCGCCTCCGAAGCGTTCTTCGCCGTGCAGACAACCGAGTCGACTCTCAGGCCAGAAGCCCTCGTCAGAGAATTGGCGGATGCTCTCGAGGGGCGGCGCCCTGAACTCGTCGAGATTGCCGGCATCGAAACAGGGCTCAGTGCCGAGCGGCTCAACTCAGAGCTGAGCCGAACCACCGGCCAGTTACGGCTGCTGGGGGCAGAGGCAGCGGGCCGTTCCGGGGTAGCGGCAGAGAGCGACCCGCGGGGCGCAGAGGGCTTCGCGCCTGCGCTGGCCCTGGGGCACGTGCCCGTCGGCCCGGTCGCCGTGTTCGGCGCGAGCAACTTTCCGTTCGCCTTCGGTGTGCTCGGCGGCGACACGGCCGCAGCACTGGCGGCGGGGTGCCCGGTCGTCGCGAAGGGGCACCCCGCGCATCCGGAAACCAGCCAGCTTCTCGCCGCCATCGCCACGCGGGTGCTCGCCGACGCCGGCTGGCCTGCGGGCTGGTTCTCGCTGCTGCACGGCAGAGAAACGGCGATCGGCCTGGCCCTCGTCGAAGCCGCCGGTATCTCGGCGGTCGCCTTCACCGGCTCGACCCGAGGTGGCCTTGCCCTCGTGGCTGCTGCCGCGGCAAGGCCTGTGCCGATTCCGGTGTTCGCCGAACTCGGCGGCATCAATGCGCTCTACCTGCTCCCCGCGGCCGCTGCGGAGGCCGCTTTCGCGAACGACGCCAAGGCTGAAGCCACTTCAGGCACTTCAGCCTTCGTCACGGGGCTGGCGCAGTCGATCACGGGCGGAAGCGGGCAGTTCTGCACCAAACCGGGTCTGCTGGTGATCGTCGACGACGAAGCCGGCCGGCAGATTGTGTCTGAACTCAGCCGGGCCCTTTCTGGCGTCGCGAGCCCCCCACTGCTGACCCCGGACATCCTCACCGGTTTGAGAGCTGGCGTTGACCGGCTTCGCGGCCTGCCATGGGTCGAGGTCATTCTGGGCGGCCCGTCAGATGACACCGCAGCCGCCGACCGGGTGCCGAGCTTTCTCGCGACCGTGACAAGCGGGGTGCTTCGAGAAGACCCCTCGATCACCGACGAGCTCTTCGGCCCCGCGGTGGTCGTGGTGTACTGCGAGAGCGTTGACGATCTCATCGAGGTCGCCCAGGTGATCCCCGGTGGCCTCACAGCGACGATCCACGCGGCCCCGGCCGAGGCTGGCTCGGCGAGCGCGCTGCTTCGGCGGCTGCGGCTGCGAGCGGGCCGGGTGCTGTTCGGCGGGTTTCCCACGGGCGTGCGTGTCGGGCGGGCGACCACCCACGGCGGCCCGTTTCCCGCCACCAGCTCACCGGCAACGACGTCTGTCGGCGTCAGAGCCATAGACCGTTTTCTTCGGCCGGTGACGTACCAAGACCTGCCAGACGACCTGCGCGAGCGGGCTCTGTCGTGGAACTGAGGGTTCGATGCACCTGAGGGCAGGTGGCTCGCTCGACGTCGCGTCGCACACGATCTCCGAGCTCGGCGAATCGCCTCGGTGGGATGCCCAGCGCGGCGTGCTCTGGTGGGTCGACATCATCGGCAGTTCGCTTCACGCGCTGCACGCTGACGGCCGGGTGACCACCCACACCCTTCCCCGGGCTGCCGGTGCGGTGAACGTTGCGGCCGACGGCCGGCTGCTGCTCGCGACAACGGCCGGGGTGGAGCTCTTCGACCCGGCAACCGGCGAGAGCGTCATCATCGTGCCCATCGAGGCCGAACTCGGCGAGCGCCGCATGAACGATGCTGCCGTCGACCCCGCGGGGCGCGTCTACGCCGGAACCATGCGGTGGAACGCGGGCGACCCGCCGCACGACGGCGTGCTCTACCGGGTCACGGGCCAGAACCCCGCGGTTGCGGTACTCACCGGGCTCGGCTGCCCGAACGGTCTCGCCTGGCCGCGGCCCGATCTGCTGGCGTACGTCGACTCGATGACCCGCAGCATCGCCCTGTGGTCGGTAGAGCCCGAGACCGGCGACCTGCTCGAGCAGACAGGAAGCATCGACGTCTCCCGCTTCGACGGCGTACCCGACGGCCTCACGCTCGACGCGGAAGGCGCTCTCTGGTGCGCGTTCTGGAACGGCGGCGCGGTGCGGCGCTTCGCGCTCGACGGTACGGTTCTGGCGACCGTCGAGCTACCTACGCGCCTCGTCACAGCCGTCGCCTTCGGTGGCGTCGACCTCGAAACGCTCTACATCACGACGGCGCGCGAGCAGCCGGCACCGGATGCCCGGGGCAGCGCTGTCGGCGGTAACACTGTCGAAGCGGTCGACACGGTCGAAGCGGTCGACACGGTCGATTCTGCGGCTGGCCTGCTCTACCGCTCGACCCCAGGCCAGCGTGGAGTGGTCTCGACCCTCTGGCCCTCCGTCAGTCGACCACGAGGAACCCCGCACTGAGCAGGGTGTCATCGCGCGAAGACGGGCCGACGAGCATCCGAAACTCGCCGGCTTCGACGATTCGGTTGCCGCGAGCATCGACCACGCTGCACTCGGCTACCGGTACGTCAATGGTGACCACGGCCGTTTCTCCCGCAGCCAGAGTGACCTGGCGAAAGGCTTTGAGCTCTTTGAACGCCCAGCTGACAGACGTGACCGTGTCGCTGACATACGCCTGCACCGTCTCGACCGCAGTTCGCGAACCGACGTTCTGCAGGGTGATCTCGGCCGTGACGGTGCCGTCGCGGTTCAGTTCGGTCTGCTGCAGCCGCAGGCCTGAATACTCGACGCGGCTGTACGACAGCCCTTCTCCGAACGCGAACGCGGGGCTCTGTGTGAGATCGGCGTACCGGTCACCGTGTTGCCCACGAATCTGGTTGTAGTACGTCGGCTGCTGGCCTGCGTGCCGTGCGAACGAGATCGGCAGCCGGCCCGACGGTTCGACGAGACCCAGCACGAGTTCGGCGATGGCGCGGCCGCCTTCCATTCCCGGGCTCGCCACCCAGACGATGGCGGCCGCGTTCAGCGCAGACGGAGGAAGCACCAGCGGCTTCGACGCCATCAGTACGACGATCAGCGGCTTTCCCGTGGCGGCCAGGGCATCGAGCAGCGCGATCTGTGCGCCGACCAGCTCGAGGGTCGCCGTCGAGCGGCCCTCACCGACGAGTTCGATTCGGTCACCCACCACGGCGATGACGTAGTCGGCAGCGTGCGCGGCGTCGAGGGCCGCGGCGATCAGCTCGGCGTCGGGTTCGCACGCGATCGCGACAGGCGGGCGGGGCTGGCCGTCGGGAAAGTTCGTTCCCGACGGGTCGGGCCGCAGCCGCAGAATCTCCGCGCCGACGTTCGCCGTGAGCTCCCAGCCGGCCGGCAGCAGCGTGCTCAACCCATCGAACACCGTCGTGATCATGTGCCGAGGCTGGCCGTCGGGAAGCCACCCCGCTTGCCCTGACGCGCCGGCCCAGTCACCGAGCTGGGTCTGAGCGTCGTCGATCAGTGGCCCGACGAGCGCAATGCGCCGGGGCGCCGGCTCGGCAGCCGGCAGCGGCAGCACTCCGTCGTTCTGCAGGAGCACCACGGAACGCCTGGCGATCTCGCGGTTGAGGTCGGTGTGACTCGAGTTGGCGATGGATGCCCGCTGCCTCTCGAGATCCGGCAAGCGGGGGTTCTCGAAGAGGCCGAGCTCGAACTTGAGCGTGAGAATACGCGCGACGGCGGCATCGAGGTCGGATTCGGCCAGCAGGCCGAGTTCGATGGCATCGAGTGCGCCACGAAAGAACCCTGGCGTGGTCATCACCATGTCGTTGCCCGCGTGCACCGCGGCAGCCGACGCGTGTGCGTAGTCGGGTTGCACCTGCTGCTCCCACACCATGCGGCCCACGTTGTCCCAGTCGGTGATGAGGGTTCCGGTGTAGCCCCACTCCCCCCGCAGCACGTCGTTCAGAAGCCAGTCGTTCACGGTGATGGGCACGCCGTCGATCGACTGGTAGCCGAGCATGAAGGTGCGGCAGCCCTCCCTTGCCACCCGCTCGAACGGGGGCAGGAACCACGAGCGCAGCTTGCGCATCGAGATGTCGGCCTCGCTCGCATCGCGCCCACCCTGGGTCTCTGAGTACCCCGCGAAGTGTTTCGCCGTCGCCAGAATGGCGGTCGGGTCGCTCAGCCCGGTGCCCTGGTACCCGCGCACCATCGCAGAGGCCAGCTCGCCGATGAGAAAGGGGTCTTCGCCGAAGGTCTCGCCGACGCGGCCCCACCGCAGGTCGCGCGCAATGCAGAGCACAGGAGAGAAGGTCCAGTGAATCCCCGTCGCCGAGACTTCGACCGCGGTGGCCCTCGCCACCTGCTCGATCAGTTCGGGGTTCCACGACGCCGCCATGGCGAGCTGGGTGGGAAAGATTGTCGCGCCGATCCAGAAGGAGTGGCCGTGGATGCAGTCTTCTCCCACGATGAGCGGAATTCGCAGGCACGTCTGAGCCGTCAGCCGCTGCGCCAGCTCGAGCCTGTCGGGCGAGGCGTGCAGAATCGACCCGACGTGCGTGCTGAGCACGTGATCTTCGATGTCGTCTCGCGCATCGAGCTGCATCATCTGCCCGACCTTCTCTTCGAGCGTCATGCGGGCAAGCAGGTCGAAGACGCGGGCGCCGATGGACTCGGTCGGGTCGAGGTAGGTGATCACGCGAATAAAGTTACCTTCTTGTTAGTAAGTATTCAAGCTCCGAGCGCTACGCTCGCTTCATGACCGAATCGCCCGACGGCCGAGCGCCGACACCGCGACGAAAGTCGCGCCCGCACGCCCAGACCGCCGTGCGCCGCAACGAGATTCTTGAGGCGGCCGTCGAGGTGTTCGGCCGCAAGGGGTACAGCAACAGCACGCTGGCCGAGATAGCGCAGCAGGTGAACATGACCCACGCGGGCATCCTGCACCACTTCGGCTCGAAGCATCAGCTCCTTCTCGACGTTCTGCAGTTTCGCGACGACACCGACGTGCAGAACCTGCCGGGCCAGCGTGTGCCCGACGGCATCGAGTTCTTTCGCCACTTGGTGACGACGGCATTGAGCAACGCCCACCGCGCCGGGCTCGTGCAGACCTTCGTCGTACTGTCGGCCGAATCGGTCACAGAGGGCCACCCCGCCCGCGACTACTTCGTGAGCCGGTATCAGACCCTGCGCGCCGAGGCTCTGCAGGCCTTCGAAATGATCTGCGCTGAGCGCGGAGTCGTACCGCCGGCACAGGCCTCCCTCGCGGCCGCCGCCATTCTGGCCGTGATGGACGGCCTGCAGGTGCAGTGGTTGCTCGACCCGACGAACGTCGACCTTGTCGCCGCCAACGAATTCGCGATCGACGCAATTCTGGCCTCGGTGCTCGAGCCCCGGGCATCCATTCTCGAACGCGCCTGATGCCGCAACCTCATTTCACTTTCACCACCAGAACCAGAACCAGAACCAGAACCAGGAGCAACACCGTGCTGACATTTCCGAAGGGCTTTCTGTGGGGTGCCGCCACCGCAGCCCACCAGATCGAGGGCAACAACACCAACAACGACTGGTGGGTGAAAGAGCACACCCCGGGAACCGCCATCGTCGAACCCAGCGGCGACGCCATGGACAGCTACCACCGCTACAGAGAAGACATGAAGCTGCTCGCCGACGCCGGTCTGACGTCGTACCGCTTCAGCCTCGAATGGAGCCGCATCGAGCCAGAACCCGGGTTCTTCTCCCGCGCAGAGATCGACCACTACCGCCGCATGGTCGACGCCGCCCACGAGTTCGGGCTCGAACCCGTCGTGTCACTGCTGCACTTCACTGTGCCGCAGTGGATGTTCGCGCGCGGGTTCTGGCGTAACCCCGAGGCCCCCTCGCTGTTCGCCCGGTTCACCGAGGCGATCGTACCGATCGTGTCAGAGGGCGTCGAGTACGTCTGCACCATCAACGAACCGAACATCGCGGCCATGCTCGCCGGCGGCGAGACCGCCTCGAATCTGGTCGCCTTCGGGCTCCCTCGCCCCGACCTCGCCGTTGCCGACGCACTGCTCGCCTCGCACAGAGCCTCGCGCGAGGTGCTCTCCTCGGTGAGCGGGCTGAAGACCGGATGGACGATCGCGACCCAGGCATTTCATTCGACCGGCGAGCCCGGCGCCGACGAAACGCTTCGCGACTACCGCTATTCGAGCGACGACTGGTACCTCGAGAATGCCCGCGGCGACGACTTCGTCGGAGTGCAGGCCTACACCCGCACGTTCATCGGGCCTGACGGGCCCCTCCCCGTCTCCGACGACGTCGAAACCACGCTCACCGGCTGGGAATTCTTTCCCCCGGCGCTCGAGCTCGGCGTTCGAGCCGCGTGGGAGCTCAGCGAGCACGTACCCGTCATGGTCACCGAGAACGGCATCGCGACGGCCGACGACGAACGCCGCATCGACTACACCGACGGCGCGCTGCGGGGGCTCCACGCCGCGATCGCCGATGGAATCACGGTGCTCGGCTACCAGCACTGGAGCGCCCTCGACAACTACGAATGGGCGAGCGGCTTTCGGCCGACGTTCGGCCTCATCGCCGTCGACCGCGAGTCGTTCGTGCGAACCCCCAAGCCGAGCCTCGCGTGGCTGGGGGCGGTCGCACAGAACAACGGGCTGCCCGAGTGACCGGGCGACGATAGTCGGGGCTGATCAGACCGTGTCGAGCGCCGTGAACGACGGCACCCGGTCGCGCTCGATGTGGGCGTAGGCCACCGATTCGGCGACCCGTTCGTTGCCCGAGGCGATGGCGTCGCGCAGCGTCACGTGGTCTTCGAACGCGTCGTCGGCATCGAGTTTCGAGGTGAGGTAGAACAGCCAGAGCATGCGGCCCGTGACCGATCGCATCAGGGTCGTCATCAGTTCGTTGTCGGCAAGGTCGACGATCGCCTCGTGGTACCAGGTGCTGGCCTGGGCGATTTTGTACGCGTCACCCTCGTGAACGACGTCTTGGGAGTATTTCAGGGCGCTGTCGAGCACCTGCATCGAGGCACCCCGGGAGACCTGACGAGCGGCGAAACGGGCGGCGCCCACCTCGAGGCAGAGGCGAAGGTCGAAGAGGTCGTCGACCGTCTTCGCGTCCCACTTGAGCACAACGGCTCCGCGACGGGGGTAGGTGCGAACGAAGCCGTCTCGTTCGAGTTGAGGCACGGCTTCACGCAGCGGCACTCGCGACACCTGCAGTTCTTCGGCGAGGCGCTGCTCTGCGAGACGCGAACCCTGCGGGTATCGGCCCCGGATGATGCCTTCACGAACGGCGAGGTAGGCCTGCCTGGAGAGGGAGTCGGGTCGTTCAGCTTCGATCGGAGCATCTGTCTCGACGGTCATGGTGACTTTCTCTTGAAAGGGTACTGAGGGTGACGGGCGAGAGCGATGACTCTGCCCGCCACCATCAGGTGATGATGTACGACTGTATTACTGGTGCTGTGCTACTTGGCAATGCCGAGCATGCTGAAGTCGAGCTCGTTGGCACCGAGGTTCTGCGCGGCGGCGACGCCCGTCAGCCACTTCTGCGAGACGACCCAGTCTTTGTTGTACGACAGGTTCATGTAGCATCCGGTCGCCGAGTAGGTCTGGGCGGCCTTGGCGTACAGGGCCGTGTCACCCGTCTGCACGGCCTGGTTCAGGTCGGCGTCGGTGCTCGGGTCATCGCAGAGAAAATAGTTGATGCCGCCGGTTTTGTCCCAGAAGACGTGGCCCCACATGTACGGGCTGCCGCCATCGGGGCCGTTGTTGCCGTCGATGAAGGCGTCGGGCCCGGTGGTCGGGTCGTTCGCCCAGCCGAACACCTGAGAGGTGGGGAAGCCCTGCGCGGTCGCCTGGATGCCGTCGGTCTGCAGGTTCGCAGCCACGATGTTCGCCATGGCCTGGGCATTGGTGTTGTCAGAGGCGTAGCCCAGCACCATCGGGGTGCCCGACGGAAGCGTCTTGGCGTAGGCCGCCATCGCTGTGGGGTCGTAGCTGATGTTCTGCTTGTCGCTGCCGTCGGTGATCATGCCTTTGGCGTACAGAGTGGTGGCCGGCTCTGAGCGGTCGCCCAGAACCTGGCTGACGAGCTTGGTCTGGTCGATCGACGACATGAACGCCTGCCGAGCCTGTTTGGTGGCGAAGAACGACTTGCTCGGGTTCGTGGTGATCAGCGCCGACTGCAGGGTGGGCAGCAGGTCGCTGTTGAACGTCGCGTTGTTCTCGTACTTCGACAGGCTCGTCGACGGGAGGTTCGCCACGCTCACGCTGACGTCGCCGCTGTTGATGGCGAGCTGCAGGGCAGACGCGTCGCTGTAGACCGGCAGGTTGACGGTCTTGAACGGCGAGACGGTGCCCCAGTACTTGTCGTACTGCGTGAGGCCGTACTTCGTGCCCACCTCGGCATCGGTCAGCATGTAGGGGCCGGTGCCGAGGTCGTGGGTCTGCAGGTAGGTCTGGGCATTGTCGGTGCCGGCGTTGGCGGCGAGGCCGGTCGGCGACTCCATCTTCGGCCCGAACGGCGAGGCGAGGTAGTCGAGGAAGGCCGAGTTGGGGGCGTTCAGCGTGACGACGGCGGTCAGATCATCCGGAGTCGCAACCGACGTGATGCCTGCCGTCATGTACGCGGCCCCACCGGCGACGGCGGTACGGCGGTCGAACGACGCCTTCACTGCGGCCGAGGTGAACGGGGTGCCGTCGTGGAACGTGACCCCGCTTCGCAGTGTGAAGGTGTAGACGGTGTTGTCGGGCGAGACGGTCCACGAGGTGGCCAGGCGCGGCGAGTATGCCACGTGGTCGAGGTTGTTGGTGTACTGAACGAGGCCCTCGTACGTGTTGAGCACGATGGCGAGGCCGTTGTTGGCGTAGTAGACGTCAGGGTCTGGCGGCTGGCCGATGTCGCCGAGCAGCCCGACGGTGAGCGTTGCGTTGGTGGGCGCCGGGTTTGCTTTCGCGCTCGACGAGCTCGACGAACAGGCCGCGAGCGCGAGCAGCGGCAGGATCGCCAGGGCGGCGATGGCAGCACGGGTGCGCTTGCGATTGAGAGACAGCTTCACTTCAACTCCTTGGTTTGCGAGGGGTGGTGGTGGTGCGGGTGGTGCTGATCGACGGCTCACGCATTCAGGCGCGGGTCGGCGATGGCTTGGAGAACGTCGACCAGCGCATTCGCAACGATGTAGATCGTTCCGAGCACGAGGGTGACGCCGGCGATGGCAGGAAAATCTGAGGTGGGGATGCTGGCGGCCAGGTAGTTGCCGATGCCCGGCCAGCTGAAGATCTGTTCGACCACCACGACGCCGGCGAACATGAACCCGAGTTGGAGGCCCGCCATCGAGAGCCCGGGGCCGATCGAGTTGCGTACGACGTGGCGTCGCAGCACACGAAACGGCGTGAGCCCTTTCGACTCGGCGGTGCGCACGTAGTCGGCGCCGAGGGTGTTCTCGAGGCTCGAGCGCATGATGCGACCGATGGCGATGGCTGGGGCGATGGCCAGAACGACCGCGGGCAGCAGCAGGTGTTGCGCCGCGCTGGCGAAACCCGCCGGGTCGCCCGCTACCAGGGTGTCGATCAGCAGAAAACCCGTCGGCCCTGTTTCGCCGGGGCCACGGCCGTTGGCCGGCAGGATGCCCAGCTGCGCATAGAACAGAACGATTCCGCCGAGCGCCAGCAGAAACGGCGGCGCCGTCGCGAGAACAAGCAGTGGCGCGCGAAAGATCGAGCTGCCCCGCCACCGCAGCGCACCAGAGACAGCGAAGATGCCGCCCAATAACACTGCGAAGACGAACGACCAGATCACGAGCTCGATCGTCGCCGGCAGAAAGGTCTGGAGGTCGGTCACGACGGGGCGGTGGGTGCGAAACGAGATGCCGAGGTCGCCGTGCACGAGGTTCACGATGAAGTTCACGTACCGCACGGGCAAGGGGTCGTTCAGCCCGAGCGCCTGGCGTTCGGCAGCGATGGCGGCCGGCGAAGCATTGGCGCCGAGGTAGGCCTTCACAGGGTCGCCGGTCGAGACCGACTGCAGAACGAAGATCACCGCGGAGAGAACCAGAATGAGAACGACGGCCGAGGCCAGTCGCCGAACGATGAAGCGGGTCATCGCCGGCCTCCGATCAGGTTGCGCACGGCGTCGCCGCCGAGATTGGCAATGAGACTGAGCATCAGAACGGCGAGGCCAGGGATGATCGGGATCCACGGTTCGGTCAGAAGCTGCCCGAGGTTTCGGGCCGTATCGGCCCCGAGTTCGGGCGCCGGGGCCGGCTGGCCGAGACCGAGGAACGACAGACCCGCGAGCAGCAGAACCACGTTGCCGATGTCGAGGCTGGCCGTGACGATCGCCGTCGGGATCACCCCCGGGATGATGTGTCGAAAGACGATGCGGGTGCGGCTGGTTCCGGCAAGCCGGGCCGCCTCGACGTGCGGCCGGGAAGCGAGCGACTTCACTTCGCCGCGAATGATGCGGGCGTAGTACGGCCACCAGACGATGGCGATGCCGAGCAGCGTGTTCTGCAGGTTGTAGCCGAGCGCGGCCACGATGGCGATCGCGACGAGCGTGCCGGGCAGGGCGAGAAAGAGGTCTGTGAAGCGCATCAGCAGGTTGTCGAGCCAGCCGCCGAACACTCCGGCGAGCGTGCCGATGAGACCGCCGATGATGAGGCCAGAGGCCACCACGATGAGCGCTGCGAACCAGCTGACCTGAATACCGTAGAGCGTGCGCGAGATCAGGTCGCGGCCGATCGAGTCGGTGCCGAGCAGGTTTCCGGGCGTACCCGGGGGCAGGTTCAGCCCGCTGGCCGGCTGCACCGGGTCGAAGGGGGCGAGCAGGCGAGCGAAGATCGCGAGCAGGGTGAGGGCGATGAGCAGGGCGATGATGACCCAGCTGAGCCGCCGACCCGGTGTTCTCTGCCCGCGGGGGAAGCCGGGCATCCGGAACCGCGGCGAGATGACCTCGGGCGCTCCGGTGACGGTCGAGACGGTTTCAAGTGGCGGCAGGAGGATTTCGTTCGGGTCAGACGCGCTCATGACAACACCCCTATTTCGGGAACTGAAGCGAGCAGCGCCTGGGTGTACGGGTGCGAGGGGCGCTCGATGACGTCAGCCGACGGCCCGACCTCGACGATCTCGCCGTGGGTCATGACCACAATGCGGTCGCCCATCAGCCTGGCCACCGAGAGGTCGTGGGTGACGAAGAGCACCGTCATCTCCAGCTCTTTGCGCATCTCGCGAATGAGGTTGAGCACGCTCGCAGCGAGAGACGCGTCGAGCGCGCTGGTCGGCTCGTCGCAGAGCAGCACGGCCGGGGCGATGATGGTGGCGCGGGCGAGCGCCACGCGTTGCCGCTGGCCGCCCGACAGCTCAGAGGGCCGAACACGCGCCACGGTGAGGGGCAACCCGATGGCAGTCAGTGCGTGGTCGATGCGCTTCTGGCTCTCAGGCCGGCTGAGCTTCAGCGGCAGCAGCCGCTCGCGCAGCATCTCGCCCACCGTGAGCCAGGGCGTGAGCGACGAGCCGGCGTCTTGAAAGACCATCTGCGCGCCGCCGCCGGCAAGGGTGACGCTGCCTGAGGTGGCGGGAGTGAGACCACCGATGACCCGCAGCAGGGTCGATTTGCCCGACCCGCTCTCGCCGACGATCGACACTGCTTCGCCCGGCTGAATCTGAAGGCTCACGCCGCGGAGCGCGCGGACTTCGGCGGGTGAGGTGCGACCACCGCCCCGCCCCCGGCCCCGCCAGCCCGTCTTGAGGCTGAAGGTGACGGTGAGGTCGGTGACGCGCACGGCCGGTTCTCGGGCTGCACCCGAAACGCTGACGGGCAGAACGGATGCCGCGCTCACGCCGGTGTGGATGAACCCCTGCACGTCGTCGACGCTGCGCCAGCAGGCACGGTCGTGGCTCGTCGCGGGCGCTGGTGCTGCCGCGGTCACTGTCGCGGTCGCGGTCGTTGCCGCGGGCTCGTTCTCGAATGCGGTCTCCGTGTCCGTCGCGGTCGCGGGCGCCGCCACCGAGACGAGCGGCGGCTGTTCGGCCCGGCACTCGGGCACGGCAAGGGGGCAGCGTGAGTGATACGCGCAGCCGAGCATCCGTTCGCCGGCCGATGCGGTCTCGGGCCGCAGTGTCTGCAACTCGAGGTCGCGGGGCGTGCTAAGTGACAACCGCGAGCGCAGAAGCCCGACGGTATAGGGGTGCGTGGGCGCGTGCAGCACGTCGGCCGCCGGGCCGATCTCGGCGATGCGACCCGCGTAGAGCACGGCGATGCGGTCGGCGATCTGACCCGCGACGGCGAGGTCGTGCGTGATCAGAACAACGCTGCAGCCGAACTCGTCGCGCAGCTCTCTCAGCAGGTCGAGCACCTGCGCCTGAACGGTGACATCGAGCGCGGTGGTCGGTTCGTCGGCGATGATCAGCGACGGCTTGCCGGCGACGGCAATGGCCGCCATGACGCGCTGCCGCAGGCCGCCCGAGAGTTCGTGCGGAAAGACCGTGAAGCGCAGCTCGGCGTCGGCAATGCCGACCGCAGACATCAGCCTCAGCGACTCGGCTGCGTTTCGGCTCGATTCGGTCACCTGGGCGCCGATGCGCATAGTCGGGTTCAGCGAGGTCATCGGGTCTTGAAAGATGACGCCGAGTTCGTCGCGGCGCACAGCCCGCAGCTCATCGGGCCGGCCGTCGACCATGTCGACTCCGGCTACGCGGATGCTGCCGCCCACCACGGGATTCGAGCGCTCGGGCAGCAGACCCATCAGCGCCAGTGCCAGCACACTCTTGCCCGAACCGCTCTCACCGACCAGCCCGATGATCTCGCCGGGCAGAACCTCGAGGTCGATGCCGCGCAGCACGTTCGAGCGCACTCCGTCGCGTTCGAGGCTGAGTGTCAGGCCTGAAATCGACGCGGCGCTCCTGTCGTCACTCGGCGTGAGCATGGGCCACCACCTCGTAGATCTCGCGGGGCTGGGTGAACCAGACCTGATCGGCATGGGCCGCGATGTGTTCGAGCGCCCTCGTCAGCTGTTTCAACCGGAAGGGAACACCCGAGATGAAGGAGTGCACGATGATGCTCATGACGAGCGGCTTTCCCTCGTCGATCGCCGCCGCGAGCAGCTCGTCGAATTCGTCGATGATCATGTCGGCGAACTCGCTGGGCGCCACCCCGCGACCGATCATCGACGTGCTGTCATTCAGTTCGAGGCCGTACGGCATCGCGAGTAGCGGAGCGCTGCGGGTGTTCAACCACACCGGCTGGTCGTCGAGACGCAGGTCCATCACGTAGCGGTAACCGGCCTCGGCGAGCAGATCGAGCGTGCTCTCGGTGTGCGTCAACCAGGGGCTCGACCATCCGGCCGGCCGCGCGCCCTCTTCGAGTTCGATACGCCCGGCGACCTCGTCGAGGTAGGCCAATTCGTCGGCCTCGTTCAGTCCTTCGAGCGAGTCGGAGTTCGACACCCCGTGCCCCACTATCTCGGCGCCCTGCCGCCGGGCCTCGGCGAGCAGCTCGGGCGCCGAATCGTAGACGGCAGTGTTCAGCAGGATGGTCGGCCGAATGCCGAAAGACTCGAGTCGCTTCAGCAGGCGGAACGCACCCACCCGGTTGCCGTAGTCGCGCCAGCTGGCGTTCACGAGGTCGGGTGCGGGCACACCGTCGAGCAGGTTCTCGACGTGCCCGTCGCCGAAGTGGTAATCCTCGATGCCCACCGCTATATAGAGGGCGAGCTTCTTATCGTCGGGCCAGGGCGCCTGTGCGCGACTGGCGATGGGCGCGTAGTCGTAACGATCGTGGGTGCTGAGCGAGCTCATGAGTTTCCGATCCATCGGGTCATGCCGACATCTGTTGCTGCGGCACGGCGAACCATCGCCTGGTAGTGCCCGAAGTTCGCGTCTTCGTTGCGTCTGGCCCGCTCGATCACGGGCAGTTTCTCTGCGAACAGCTCGCGGGCCTCGTCGAGCAGGGCGGTCTCGTCGACCGTCGTGACGGCTCCGTTCTCGAAGACCACCGCGCCGTTCACGACGGTCAGGCGCACGCTGCCGCCCGCTTCGCAGTACACGAGTTGGCCGCGCAGGTCGTTGAAGGGCGTGAACGCACTCGAGTGCAGGTCGAGCATCGCCAGGTCGGCGAGGTATCCTTCCCGCACGGCGCCCAGCTGGTGCGATTGCAGCATCGCGGATGCCCCACCGCGCCAGAGACTGTCGAGCACTTCGGCGGCCGACGGCCACAGGTCGCTGTCAAGACCCGAGACGTTGTGAATCAGCCCGGCCGCCTTCACGACACCCCACATGTTGGCGCTGTCGTCGCAGATCGCCTCGTCGATACCGAGGCTCACGGTGATGCCGAAGTCTTTCATGCGGCGAAACGGTGCCACTCCGCTGCCGAGGCGCAGATTGCTCACCGGGTTGTGAGCGATCGTCGCACCGGCTGCGGCGACGAGGGCCAGATCGGCGTCGTCGACCCACACGGCATGTATGACGTTCATCCGCTCGCTCAGCAGACCGAGGTCAGCCGTGTACTCGATGAGGGAGCGGCCCGCAAAACGCGGCTGGTGCTCTGCGAGGGTGCGCTGCACCTTCGTTTCGAGCATGTGGGCGAACAGCGGCACGGTGTGGGTGCGGCTGAGCTCGTCGATCGCTTCGAAGTACTGCGGGCTGACCCGCTGCGGCGCCGAGATCGACACCGCTGCCGTCAGCCGGCCGCCCTCGGCTCTGTGCCAGCGCGCCAGCAGATAGTCATACGCCTCGAGCAACCCCGCAGCGTCGAGGGGCGCGGGGTTCTGCAGTGAGCGCCGAAGCTGTTCGTCGGCTGTCTCAGCAATGAACGGCAGCTTCTCGGCTTCGCTGAGTTCGGGCTGGTCAAGCGCCACCGATGCTCGTATGCCGCAATCGGCATACGCCTGCATGACAGCATCGATGATCTCGGGGGTGGGGAAGGGCATGAGAAATGCGTCGTCTTGCACGCTGGTGGTTCCGGTTCGCAGCATCTCGAGCGCGGCGAGCATTGTGCGCAGGTACGCCTCGCGCGGAGAGGGCGTGAGGGCCGGGTCGGCGGGAGATTCGTAGAGCATGAAGAGTTCGAGCGGCAGGCTCCGAAGCGAGCCCTTGAGGTGGTTCGCGGGCGAGTGGAAGTGCGCGTTGATGAGACCGGGAACCAGCAGGTGGTGGCGCGCTCCGTCGATGATGCGATGGGTCTCTGGCTGCGATTGCCGGCTCTGCGATGCGGTGTCTGTGCGAGCCCCTGCGCCAGTGTGAGAACCGGCGTCAGCGCCAGCCACCGCTCCGCCCGTGATGTCGGCGTTCAATTCGAACGCGAGGCGCGCTCCGGCCCCGATCGTGTCGATGCGGTTGCCCCGAACGAGCACGTCGGTGGGCCCGAACATGCCCGACTCGGCCTCGGCGTCGTAGATATAGACGTCGGTGAAGAGGATGCTCACGAGACCATTCCTCCCGCTCGACCCCACGTGCTGGCGCGCGACGTCGACAGCCCCTGTGCAACCAGTCCTTCGGCCAGCGTGATCGCGGCGGCGACACCCTCGATCACGGGCACACCGAGCGCGGCGGTGAGAGGCTCGACGAGATCGGCGAGCCCCGCGCATCCGAGAACGATCGCTTCGGCGTGATCGTCTGTCATCGCCCGGCGCGCTTCGGCCACGAACAGTTCGAGCAGGTGCAGCGAGCCATTCGTCACCTCGGCGACGGGCTCGTCGACGGCCCGAACGGTGACGCGGTGGCCCATTCCGAGGGTTCGCACGACGCGGTCGGACTGCTCCATGGTGCGAGCGGGCATCGTGATGATCGTGAACCGGTGCGCCAACAGCGCGGCGGTCATCAGCGCGGCTTCGGTCATGCCGACGACCGGGCCCGAGGCCGCCTCGCGGGCGCCCGGCAGGCCGGTGTCACCGAAGCATGCGATGACGTAGGCGTCAGGGCGACCATCCGTGGGGCCGCTCTCGAGCCGCTCGATCTCGAACAGCACCGAGGCCGCGCCGTGCACCTCGTCGATGTGGGTCTCGATGCTCGGGGCCCCGGTCAGGGGGGTGACGCCGACGAGGGTGGTGTCTGCCCGGGCAGACGACGCGGCGAAAGCGACGACGGTGTCGGTCATCGACGAGGTGGTGTTGGGGTTCACGATGGCGATGCGCATCAGCGGGCACCGACTTCGCGGTGGGCTACGTGGTCGCGGGGTGCAACGTGATCGCGGGGTGCAACGTGCTCGCGGGGTGCAACGTGCTCGATGGCCGCCGCGGCCAGGGCGTCGATGCCGAAGCCGCTGATGGCGATGGCTGCGGCAGCCGCACCGGCGCGGGCCGCCTCGATGGCGTCGCCGGTCTGAACGTGAGTGGCGGCGAAGGCTCCGCAGAACGCGTCGCCGGCACCGGTGCTGTCGACGGCATCGATCGGCGCGGTGGCCACCGCGGTGACAGTGTCGCCGTCGAACACGAGGCAGCCGTGTTCGGCCCGCTTGATGACCACGATGCCGGGGCCGAGCGACTGAAAGAGGCGGCCGGCGGCGGTCAGGTCGTTCGTTTCGGCCAGGGTGCGCGCCTCGATCTCGCTGGGCATGAACACGTCGCACGCGGCGATGATGCCGAACAGAGCGTCTCTGGTGCCCTCGAGGTAGTCCTCCTGCAGATCGAGGTAGAGGGTCGCGGCAGAGTTCGCGCGAAGCCACGGCGTGAGGGCCAGCTGCGACTCGAGGCTCATCGCCGAGATGAGAATGGCGTCGGCGTCGAGCGCCCACGCGGGCACGTCGGCCGGGTACACCGAGAGGGCATCGAAGTCGGCCTCGGAGCAGAGCATGTTCCAACGGCGCGTTCCGTCGCCGAAGTAGTCGATGACGTTGCGCACGGTGGGGAGGGCGCGGTGCGGCAGATCGGCGGTCGTCACGCCGGCTGCGGCCAAGGCGTCGAAGAACGAGCCGGGCAGATCGGTGCCGATGGGCGCCAGCATCCGAACGTCGGCGAGGTTCAGGCGAGCGGCCAGAGCGGCGTACGCGGCATCGCCGCCCATCGCCGGTGCGCTGCGGATGCGTTCGCCCGTCGCGCCCGGATGCGCCGCGGCAGGCACGGTGCCCGGCAGGGCGTCAAGCGCCGCGTCGCGCAGGGAGCCCGGCGCGGCGGCAGGCAGCACGCCCGGCAGAGCACCAGGCGCCTCGACGACCGGGGCATCGTGAACGGCTTCGTCGATCGTGAGGTTGCCGATGCAGACCAGCGACGACACGGCTCCGCGGCCGGCGCGGGTGGCGCGGGCGGGCGACGTCACCGGGCGCCCTCGGCGAGCGCCCGCTCGGCGGCCGCGAACTTCGCCATGCCGAGGTGGTACCCGATCATCTGGGCCGGCACCAGGTAGACGAGCGAGCTCAGCGCCTCGGTGATCGGCGGCACCGTGAGCACGGCGTTCGCGTGCTCGTCGAACGCGTGCTCGCCGGTCGTGGTGATCACGTACAGCTGGCCGCCGTAACGCCGGGCATCGCGGCCGGTGTCGACGGCCCGCGGCACCGACGGCCCGCTCGGCGCGAAGATGAACAGCGGCTCGAACGGCTTCTGCGTGTTGTAGTGGTGGTACTCCTCGACCTCGATCTCGACAGCGTGGTCGGGTGTGGTCTCCTTCACCTTGGCCGAACCGACGATCGCCGCCGCCCAGTTCGGTCCACCCGCAGAGAACAGGTACATGGTTCGGGCGGCCTCTGCCCGGGCGATCTCGGCGATCGGCTCGTCGTTCGCCGTCAAGACATCGCCGATCACGTCGGGAAGTGTCTGCAACTCGGCGACCAGTTGCGCGGCATCCGGAGCACCCCGGCGCACACCGACCTCGGTGGCCAGCTTCATGAGCAGCGCGATCGCGGCCGTCGACGACTGGGTCGGCCAGCCCACGCGCGTCGCCTCGATGAGCAGCGTGCGCTCACTCTCCTGGTCGAGCGACGAGCCGGGGGTGTTCGTGAGCGCGATGGTCAGGGCGCCGGCATGCTGCGCCACGAGCACGGCCTCGACCGTTCGGGTCGTCTCGCCCGAACTCGACAGGGCGATCACCATGCTTCGCTCGGTCACGAGATGCTGCTGGTAATACGCGAACTCGAGGCTCGGTACGGGTTCGCACGGAACCCCGAGCATCAACTCGAGTGCCCGGCGAGACGCGATCATGACGGCAAGCGAGTCGCCGGCACCGACCAGAAAGACGCGATCGGTCGTGCGCTCGGCGATCTGCGCGCTGATCTCGACCAGCGCGTCACTGTTTCGCGCCCACGTGGCCCGAATGGCCTGCGGCTGCCCGAACATCTCATCTCTCGTGACCTCGACCCGGTGCCGGCGCTTCGCGTCGAGCGGGTCGTCGGTCGGCAGCGACAGGATGCTCGCCCGCTCGGCCGCGGAGACACGCACGACAACGGCTTTCTGTCGCTCGTCGAGCGGGCTGTCGGGGCCGAGAAGGGGGCTGTCGAGGGTGGTGGTCATGAGGTGGGGCGCTTTCTGGTGGGTGAAGTCGGGGAGAGTCGGGGTATCAGCTACGCCGCATGGTCGCGAACGGCCTCGCCGAGTAGGCGCGAAGCCACCGGGTCGATGCGTGCGTCGTGCCCCGAGCCGGTCTTCAGCACGCTGCCGAGAATCGCACCGTCAGAACCGGCGATCGCCGCAGCGAGGGTGGCACCGGTCACCCGGCCGCCGATGAGCAGGTCGACCGCGTCAGAACCGAACTGAGCCCGAAGCCGGGCGATGTCGTCGATGGCGTCGGCCACGCCACTGTCGCGGGTGACGATGATCTTGTCTGCCGCACCGAACGAACGGGCCTCAGCTGCCGCCCAGTCGGTATTGCCAGACAGTGCGAGGCTGGTGGCTTCGTGGGCGTCGGCCCACACCTCGACAGCGCTGCCGAGCATCCGTTTCATCAGACTGACGTCGTGCGAGCAGCCTTCGATGAACCCGGTGGGCCCCACCGAGACGCCGGTGAGAACCTTCACCCGAACGAACTGGGCGTCGATCGCGTGCGCAATGGCGACGGCCGACGGCCCGTCATTGTGGCCGACGACGACTCCGACAGGTATCGTCACCGCGCGGCGAACCGCTGCCCCGATGACACTCATCGCCGCCACCGTGGCCGCACCGACGCGGTCGGCCTGCGGGTTGTCGCTCGCGTCTTGAATCATGACGTCAGTGAAGCCGCTTTCGGCGAGCACTCGGGCGTCAACCGCGGCGATCTCGGCCAGCTCGCCGACCTTCGCCCCGGCGTAGTTCGCGGCCCCGGGCAGCGGCGGCAGGTGAAGTACCCCCACCAATCTGAATGCGCCCATGAGCCTTCTCCAAACCTCGAAACCCGAACAACTTGCTCAAACGGTATACCATTTGATGTGTCGGCCATGTTTCAGCGCGTTAACACTGCGTTAATCAACGCAACGGTATGCAGTTTGCGAAACTGTTCAGCGATGAGGGGTTTCGAGAAGTGGGCTCAGCAGGTGGGCTCAGCGGGTGGGCTCAGCGGGTGGATTCGGCGAGTGGGTTCGAGAAATGGGCTCCGCGGACCGCCGGCTATCGCTGAAAGGCGGGGCGGTTGTCGAACACGAAGCGGTAATAGTCGCTCAGGCGCAGGTCGGCCGCCGCCTGCTCGTCAACGACGATGGTCGCGTCGGGGTGCAGCTGCAGCGCCGACCCGGGGCACATCGCCGTCAGCGGCCCCTCGACCGCCGCCGCTACGGCCGCAGCCTTCTGCCGACCCTGCGCCACGAGCACCACCCGCCGGGCAGCGAGAATGGTGCCGAGCCCCTGCGTCATGCAGTGCAGCGGCACCTGGTCTGGCGTGTCGAAGAACCGCGCATTGTCGGCGCGGGTCTCGGGCGTCAGCGTCTTGATGCGGGTGCGCGAGGCGAATGACGAGGTCGGCTCGTTGAAGCCGATGTGACCCGAGCCGCCGATGCCGAGAATCTGCAGGTCGACACCACCCGCTTGGCGAATCGCCTCTTCATAGTCGAGACAGGCCTGCGGCAGGTCGTCGGATGCCCCGTCGGGAACATGCACGCGGGCAGGGTCGAGGCGCAGCCGTTTCGTGACCTCCCGATCGATGACCGCGTGATAGCTCTCGGCGTGCGAGTAGGGCAGCCCCACGTATTCGTCGAGCGCGAAGGCGCTGATCGATGACAGCTCGGGGGTGCGCCGCCGTTCGAGCGCCTCGTAGACCGGCAGCGGCGACGAACCCGTCGCGACCCCGAGAACCTTCAGCGAGCCGTCGTCGACCCCGGCCAGAATGACGCCGGCAACGTAGTCGCCGATCTCCTCTGCGTTCTTCAGAATGATGACCTGCATGGTGTTCTTCTACCCTTCGACGATCTGCACGGTGCGGCCGGTGGCCACCGACTCCTGCGCGGCGAGCACGATCTTCAGCGTGCGGAGTCCGACGGCCCCGTCAGGTTGCGGCTGCACCCCTGTGCCTACCGCCTCGAGAAAGGTACTGAGCAGCGCCGCGTCGAAGTCGGGCCCGTACGGTAGTTCGAGAGGCACGCCCGAAGCCGAATCGAGGCCGTGCACGCGGGGGCCGAAGAAGTCCACGTCGACCGTGCCGCGCGTGCCGGCGACCGACAACCTGACGCCGCCCCAGGTCGGGGCCGTCTCTGCGCGGCTCCACGAACAGTCGATCGCGGCGATCACACCGTTGTCGTAACTGATCGAGACCAGCCCGGCCGTCTCGGCCTTCGCCCGGTCGGCGTGCAGCTTCTGGTTCGCCACCGCCGTGACCGACAGCGGCGCCGCGTGCATCAGGGCCTCGAGGAGGTCGGCGATGTGCACGACATGGTCGACGAGAGCTCCGCCACCCGAAAGCGCTGGGTCGGTGAACCATTCCCGAGCGCTCGGCAGCTTTCCGTTGTTGCTGCCGCGAACCGAGAAGACGTCGCCGAGGGCGCCAGCGTCGTAGTCGGTCTTGAGATGCAGAAAGGTGCTCGCGAACCGCACGGGGAACGCCACCATCAAAATGACCCCCGCCGCCTGGGTTGCCGCGAGCATCGCTTCGCCGTCGGCGAGCGTCGTGGCGAGCGGCTTCTCGCAGAGAATGTGGGCCCCGGCGCGCGCCGCCAGCTCCACGTGTTCGCGGTGATGGGCGTTCTCACTGGTCACGATGACCGCGTCGGGCTGCCAGGCGAGTAGCTCGTCGTATGTGTGGACGTAGTCGACGCCCAGTTCGTCGGCAAGCGTACGCCCGCGCGTCTCTGCCGGCGAATGGATGCCCGGGTCTGAGGTCAGCACAGAAACAGAACGGTTCTGCAGCAGCAGTTCGACATACCCGCGTGCGTGCGTGTGGGCGAACGACATGACGGCCACCTTGAGGGGGCGGGAAGCGGTGTTCACAGCGCTCTCTCTTCTTCTGCTTCGGCGCTGGCATCGACTCGCGAGACCAACTCCACCGGCTGGCCGGTCTCGAGCGAGAGCAGCGCGGCGTTCGCCAGCCGCACCGCCTCTGCGCCATCGACCACACTCACGCGCGGCTCCGGGCCGCCCCCAAAGGCCTCGGTGAACTCCCGCAACTCCGCGAAGTACGGGTTCTCGGCGGGGTCGACGTCGGGCAGCAGCCCGCCCTGCTCCGCCGCCTCGAGCAGGTGAGCGGTGTAGTTGCGTTCGGCCGCCGACGAGTGTTCGATGCTGCCGAGCGTTCCCGTCACCGAGTATTCCGTGGTGAAGGGCAGATGCGCGGGCCCCCAGATGCCGGCAACGTGGCTGATCGCACCCGAAGCATGCGTCAGCAGCACATGCGCTGCCTCAACGGGCGCCGCGGCAGTACCGGCGCGGTTCGAGACCGCCGAGACCCGCACAACCTCGCCCGCGACCCAGCGCGCGATGTCGATGTCGTGAATCATCTGATCCATGATGATTCCGCCCGACAGCGCCCGATCGGCGAACCAGGGTGTGCGCGTCGGGAACGCGCCAGAGCGGGAGAACCGCAGCACGGCGAGGTCTCCGAGCAACCCGCTCTGAACCGCCTCGTGCAGCCGCACGTATTCGGGGAAGAACCGCACCACGTGGGCCGGGTAGAGCCGCCTGCCGAGGCGCTCGGCCAGCTGCACCAGCTCGGCCGCCTCCTCGTCGGTTCGCGCGAGCGGCTTCTCTGAGATGACGTCTTTGCCGGCTTCGAGGGCCCGCTTCGCCGCCGCGTAGTGCGTGAAGGTCGGCGTTGCGACATCGACGTAGTCGACGATGGCCAGCAGCTCGTCGAGTGTGTCGACGACCGTTCCCCCGTGGCGCGCCACAAGGTCAGCCGCACCGGCGTCTGAAAAGACGTAGACATCGGCACCGAGGGTGAGCAGATGCGGCAGGTGCGAATTGCTGATGCCGCCGGCCCCCACGAGGCCGATTTTGAGCGAAGAGAGTGTCATGAGTGTCTTTCCATCACGGTTGAGAACGGGTGGCGGGTCTACGAGAACGAATAACGTCACGAATGAGAGGGAGGTGGATGCCCAGGGTGGCCATGTGCGCACGAGTACGTCGTCGCTCGCGAAGCAGAGCGACGACACCGATCGCCCAGATGGGAAACTGAACGAGAAAGGCGACTTTGAAGGCCTCGAGCGAGTAAGTGGCCGGCGTGCCGGCATTCTGCAGATCCATCGCCACCCCGATGAGGAAGATCGCGATGACACCGGCCAGAAAGCCGCCCCCGTTCACGATTCCGGTGGCGGTACCGAGGCGGCTGGCGGGGTTGTGCGCCCGGGTGAAGTCGAACGCGATCATTGACCCCGGCCCACCCGCGCAGAGCACCAGGGCCAGGGCGATGAGCACGGCGAACGGGGCGCGCCCGGGCCACACGATCACGAGCATCCAGACCGCCGCCTGCGAACCGATGACCGCGAGTACCAGCCACGACCGCCGCAGTGGGTGCCGGGCTGACAGGGTGCCGACCACGGGCCCGAGCACCGCGCCGAAGACGACGTAGAGCGTGAAGATCGCCGAGGCGCTGCCGGCCGAGAGCCCCTCACCCTGAATCAGGAACGGATACCCCCAGAGCAGCGCGAACGCAGTACTGGCGAAGGGAGTCGAGAAGTGCGACCAGAACGCGAGGCGGGTACCCGGATGCCGCCAGGCCTCGGTGAACCCGCGCCGCAGGTCGCGCGGGGCGGTGATCACGGTGATCGCACCTGTTCGCACGGGTTCATTGCGCACAACGGCGAAGGCCAGTACAGCAACGAGCACACCGAGCGAGGCGACCGAGAGAAAGGCGGTCTGCCAGCCGGCCGCGTGCATCAGCGCGGCGAGCGGAATGACGCTGGCAATCTGCCCGAACTGGCCGAGCAGCCCGGTGATCTGGGTGACGACGGGTGCCCGACGCGGCGCGAACCACGCGGCGATCACCCGCAGAATGCTCGGAAAGATCGCGGCATCACCTGCGCCGAGCAGCACCCGGGCCCCGATGGCAACACTCACGTCGGTGGTCAGCGCCATGACGACCTGGCCGAGAGCCATCACGATCATGCCGGTGGTGAGCACCTTTCGCGCGCCGAACCGGTCAAGAAGCAGCCCGGCGGGAATCTGCAGCGCGCCGTAGACCAGCAACTGCAGCACGGCGAACAGCGAGAGCGTCGAGGCGTCGGCGTGAAAGCGGGCAGAGGCGTCGACACCGAGCGCAGACAGCGAGGTGCGGTTGAGGATCGAGACGGAGTAGGCGATGACGCCGACGATCCAGATGAACATCAGTCTGTGGTCGGTGCGCGCTGTGCGCACTGTGCGCACCGTGGCCGCGAGGTGGGCCTGCAGCCCGGCGCCGGTGCTAGCCATGGGCAGCCCCCACCGGCGGGCTCGGGGGTGACGGCGTGAAGCCCGACGGGCCGGCAGCTGACGGTTCTCTCACAGCGGTGGCGGTGGCGCTGCCGAGCATGCCGTGCGCACGCACAGCGAATCCGGGCTCGAGCTCGTGGCCCGCCCAGCCGAGCATCGCAGCGCCGATGAGGCCGCCCTGCGAGGTGAGCGCCGACCGGATGATCAGCGGAGCCGCACGCCAGCCGAGCCGCCGCTCGACACCGGCTCGCAGCGGCAGAAGCACGGCGTCGCCCGCGGCAGAGAGCCCGCCTCCGATCACCACGACGGCGGGGTCGAGCACCGCGGTCAGCCCGACCACCCCGACGGCCAGCGCTTCGACCGCGTCGTGCCAGACCGCTCTGGCGATGGGATCGGTGTCGAGCGTCGCCGCGAGCTCCCGCGTTGAGCCTGCGGCTGTGCCGCCCGCTGCACGATAGCGCGTGAGGATGCTCGTGGCCGAGGCGTACGCCTCAATGCACCCGTGCTGTCCGCAGGCGCACAGGTCGCCGTTCGGAACCGCCGGAACATGGCCGAACTCCCCCGCGGCACCCGCCGCACCCCGCACCAGCACGCCCGATGTGACAACGGCCGCAGACACGCCCGTACCGATCGGAATCAGCACAAAATCCGCGAACGCGTCGGCCGGCTGGGGCTCTGCCGACCCCACAGAGCCCGCCGCACCCGTCGCTCTTGCCGCCGCTGCACCGACCGCCGCCGCTCCGACCTCCGCCGCCCCCGCATGCGCGGCCCGCTCAGCCAGCGCCGCCGCACGGGCGTCGTGGTCGACCCGCACCGGGATTGTGAACTCCTCTTCGAGGCGATCCCGAAGCGGTAGCGCCTCCCAGCCGAGGTTAGCGGCGAACGCGATCGTTCCCGTCGCGGCGTCGACCAGCCCGGGTGACGCGATGCCGATTCCCACGGGCAGGTAGCCATCGGCGAGCACACCCGAGTGGAGCATCCGGATGACCGCCAGAACCGCCGCATAGGCATCACCGTCAACGTCGAAGGTGCCGACGGTGAACTTCTGAACGACTACACCGAAGCGGTCGACGGCGGCCCCTTTCACGGTGGTGCCACCGATATCGACGGCCAGTGCCACCGCGGCGCGAGAAGTGGGGTGGTGCTCGGCCGCGCGGTGGTGCTCAGTCACGGGGTGGTGCTCAGTCACGATGCGGCGGCCCCGTCGAGCTCGCGCACGAGCCGCTCGATTCGCGCGGGTGCCAGCACCTCTTCGAGAATCAGGTGTGTAGCCCCGCGCACACCCGCATCGCCCGGGCTGCTCGCAGCGCGCACTTCGAGGTCGTTCGTCACGAGCGGCAGGCACTTCTGAAAGAGTTCGGCCCGAATGGCTGCGACCAGCGGCGCCGACGCCGACATGGCTCCGCCCAGAACCACGTCGCGCGGATTGAAGAAGTTGACGATCGATGACAGCACGCCGCCGATCGAGGTGCCGGCGGTTCGCAGAACGTCGACCACGTGAGCGTCTCCACCCCGGCCCAGCTCGACGACATCGCTCGCCGTTCGCACGTCGTACCCCTCAGCCGCCAGCCGTGCGACGATCGCGCCGCCGCTGGCCACCGACTCGAGGCAGTGCGGGGCCCCGCACACGCACGAGATGGTCGATGTGCCCTCGACCGACGTGTGGCTGATCTCGCCCGCCGCTCCCCCCACCCCGCGGTGCAACCTGCCCGACGAGATGATGCCGCAGCCGATGCGCGTGCCGAGCTTGATGGCCAACAGTTCGTCGGTTTCCGGATGCACGTTCGACTGCTCGGCGAGAGCAATCAGGTTGGCGTCGTTCTCGACCAGCACCGGCACCGCCGTGTGAGCAGAGAACAGAGCCGGGAGGTCGGCGTTGTGCCAGCTGGGCATGAACGAGGGCAGAACGACCCGCCCGCTCGGAAACTCGATGGGAGCGGGCAGCCCGATGGCCACGCCGCGAAGCAGTTCGGGTTCGAGCCCGTTCGCCACCACGAGATCGGTGAGCGCACACCAGAGACGTTCGACGGCAGACGACGGGCCGTCTTCGATCGAGACCGGAACGTCTTCGACCACGAGCAGCACCCCGGTGAGATCGGCGATGGCCAGCTGCACGTGGTGGGCGCCGACATCCATCGCGCCGACGAAACCTGCAGAACCCGGCACCTCGAGCGAGCGGGCACGACGGCCACCGCGGGAGAGCTCGCCGTCGCCTTCAGCGACAAGGCCAAGCCGCACGAGAGCGTCGACCCGCAGCGAGACCGTCGACGGCGCCATGCCGATCTTGCGGGCCAGCGCCGACCGTGACGTCACGGCGCCGGAACGAATGAGGCGGAAGATGTCGCCCACCGAACCAGGGGCGTATTCCTGGTCTCGGAACAGTTCGGGTCGTTTCATGTGCACAAGACTACTCGCACAAATCGAACAAAGACTACCGATTTGCGAATGACTTGAGCTAGTCTTCGAATCGTAACTCGCACGAAACATACGAACCGTAGCGTGGAATGTACGCCGCACCATCACGTATCGAGGAGACAGCATGGCCAGGAAGACCCGGATTTGGACAGGATCGATAGCATTGTCGGTCGCCGTAGCTCTTTCACTGAGTGCGTGCGCTCCGGGCGGTACCGCGGCACCCGCGGCCTCCTCCGGGCCCGTGTCGACCGACGTCGCCTCAGCCGGCCCGGTCACCCTCACCGTGTGGGATCAGAACACCGATGAGGGCATCACTGATGCGCAGGAGGCGTTGAACGCGGCCTTCACCAAGAAGTACCCGAACGTCACCATCAACCGCGTCACACAGTCGTTCGCCGACCTGAAGACCACGCTGAAGCTGGCACTCTCGGGTGACAACCCGCCCGACGTCATCCAGGCCAACCAGGGCTACCCCGACATGGGCGCGTTCGTGCAGGGCGGGCTGATCCGGTCGCTGAACGACTACAACGATGTGTACAAGTGGAGCTCGTACTACCCCGAGTCGCTACTGAAGATCAACTCGTTCAGCGCTGACGGCAAGAAGTGGCAGGGCGACAACCTCTACGGCATCTCGCAGACCGGCGAGGTGGTCGGGGTCTACTACAACAAGAAGATTCTCACGCAGCTCGGGGTCGCTGCCCCTACCTCGCTCGCCAGCCTCGAGACCGACATGGCAGCGGCGAAGAGCGCGGGCATTCTGCCCATGGCCTACGGAGACATCGAGAAGAGCCCGGGCATCCACCTGTTCGGCATCGTGCAGGCCTCGCTCGCCGGCGCCGACGCGGTCAACAAGCTGGTGACCGGGCAGGGTGGCGCGTGGACAGACGATGTGTCGGTGAAGGCGGCCACGACCATTCAGAACTGGTCTGACGAGGGCTACATCACCAAGGGCGCCAGCGGTATCTCCCGCGACGACGCACTCGCCCAGTTCGAGGCCGGAAAGTCGGCCTTCTATGTGGTGGGCACGTGGAAGCAGGCGGCCATTTCTGCAACGCTCGGCGCAGACGCGGGCTTCACGACGCTGATTCCCGCCGGCGGCACCACGCCCGTCACGACCGGCGGCGAAGGCCTCGCCTGGGCCGTGACGACCGGCTCGAAGCACCCCGACGTCTCCGCTGCCTACATCGACTTCATCAACAACGCTGACGCGGCCCAGACCTTCATCGACAAGAAGAGCCTGCCCTCGGTCATCCCCGCCGGGTACACCCCGACCGCGGGCCTCGAGACCGACGTGTTCAAGACCTACGGCGCGGTCACCGCGTCGGGCGGCCTCGTTCCCTACCTCGACTACTCGACGCCCACGTTCTACGACACCCTCACGAGCGCCGTGCAACAGTTGACAGACGACCAGGTCACCCCGAAGGCCTTCACTGAGATTCTGCAGAAAGACTATTCGAGCTTCCTCTCGAGCAAGTAGGCCGATCACTCATGACAGTCACCGCTCGAGTTCGGTCGAGTGAGCTGCGCCAGACGGGCACGGTCACCAAGAACCGTGCCCGTCGTCGCCGCATCGACGCGTGGAAGGCATTTCTCTACGTCGTTCCGGCCCTCGCGTTCTCACTCACCTTTCTCATCGTTCCCACTTTCCAGACCGCGTGGTACTCGTTCTACAACTGGAACGGGCTGAGCGCGGCCACCTGGGCCGGCGTTCAGAACTACGTCAACATCGTGCAGGACGAGAAGCTGCGCGACTCGTTTCTGCACGTGGGCGTGCTCGTCGTCTTCTACTCCTTCATCCCCATCGTCATCGCCCTGCTGCTCACCATGGTCATCTCGCGGGCGCATGCCCTTCGCGGCATGTCTTTCTACCGCACCGTACTGTTTCTGCCGCAGGTCATCGCCTCCGTCGTGGTCGCGACGACCTGGCTCTCGATCTACTCACCGAACGGGCTGCTCAATACGGCGCTGCGAGGTGTGGGTCTCGACTCGCTCACCAAGGTGTGGCTGGGCGACTTCAGCACGGCACTCGTCTCGGTGGGCTTCGTCGGCACGTGGCTGAACGTGGGGCTGTGCCTCGTGCTCTTTCTGAGCGGTGTCGGCAACGTGCAGCCCGAGCTGTTCGAGGCAGCCCGCCTCGATGGCGCGAGCAGCCTGCAGGAGTTCTTCGGCATCACTCTGCCGGCCCTTCGTGGCCAGATCACCGTCGCGCTCACGCTGACCGTGGTGTCGTCGCTGAAGACCTTCGACCTTGTCTACATCACGACCCGCGGCGGGCCGGGCGATGCCACAACCGTTCCCGCGTACGAGGCGTACAACCGCGCATTCAACTCGGGCCAGGTGGGTTCGGCGGCCAGCGTCGCCGTGGTGCTCACCATCGGCATCCTGATCATCACCGCGCTCATCGGGCGACTGCAACCGAAAGAAACCGAATGAAGATCTCTCTGCCAGAGAAGCTCGTCACCTATCTGGTGCTGACGTTCTTTGCGGCCTTCGCTCTGGTGCCCCTGCTCGGCGTGGTCATCACCGCCGTCACCCCCTCGAGCACCAGCGGGGGGTTTCAGATTCCCCGCTCGATCGACCTCGGCAACTTCGTCGAAGCGTGGAACCGGGGGCACTTCGCCAGCTACCTGCTCTCGAGCATCACCGTGGTGGTCGCCGTGGTCGTCATCACGACCGTGCTCAGCGTGCTCGCCGGCTTCGCCTTCGCCCGCCTGCGCTTCTTCGGCTCGAACATCATCTTCTTCGTCATTCTCGCGGGGCTGCTGCTGCCCGCCGAGGCCTTCATCATTCCCCTTTACTACAACCTGCGGTCGGCGCACATCACCGACAGCTACTGGGCGCTCATCCTGCCGCAGGTGGCCCAGTCTCTCGCCTTCGGCATCTTCTGGATGCGCAACCAGTTCATGACCTTCCCGAACGAGGTCATCGAAGCGGCCCGGCTCGACGGGGCATCCGACCTGCGCACGCTCTGGCAGATCATCGTTCCACCCTCGGCGCCGTCGATCATGACGATGTGCCTGCTCATCTCGATGTGGACCTGGAACGAGTTCCTCATCCCGCTCGTCATGGTCACCCGCGACGACCTGCGCACCGCACCCCTCGGGCTGGCGTTCTTCCAGGGCCAGCACGCCACCGACTACGCGTTGCTCGCGGCCGCCGGCATCATCATCGCGGCCCCCATCGTCATCCTCTACTTCTTCTTGCAGAAACGCTTCATCAGCGGAATGCTCGGCGGGATCTCGAGCCGGTGACCGCCATGAACACAACCGAGCTGTTCGACCTGCTCGCCATCGCCGAAGCCGACCGCGAAGACTGTCTGGCCCTGCTGGCCGACCCGGCCCACGACATCGTCGTCGCCGAGGTCGCCGCTTCTCTCACCCGCAGCTTCGGAACATTCAACGAGATCACCGTCACCGAACCGACCCAAGACCCCCTGGTCTGGCTGAAGGCGTACTTCAGACTCACCCCCGCGGTGCTCGAATGGCACCGCAAGCGCGGCATCCCCGAGCAGGTCACGCGCGACACCCTGGCCGATGTCGGCCGACACCTGGCCATCAGCCGCCGTGTCACCGGCGAGTTCAGCCTGCAGACCTGGCGCTGGCTCACCCACCACTTCACCGTGCGCATCTTCGCGCTCGGCCGGTTGCAGTTCGCGCTACAGCGAACCGATCTCGAAGCCGCGGGCGCCATCACCCCGGGCGACTGGGTACTCGCGGTGCACATCCCCGAACAGGGCCCGTTGCTGCCCTCACTGGTCGACGAGAGTCTTGACGCGGCGCGCACCTTCTTTCCCCGGTTCTTCGCCGACCGGCCGGTCACCGTTGTCACCTGCGACTCGTGGATGCTCGACCCCTTCTTACTCGACCGCGTCTCTGCGACGAGCAATGTCGGCGCCTTCGTCAGACGCTTCACCCCCCTCGGGCACTCAACCGACGGGCACACGGATGCCCTCTACTTCGTGTTTCGAACCCGCGACCTCGATCGTCTGAGCGAGCTTCCCCGCGACACTTCGCTGCAGCGCGCCGTGCTCGATCGCCTCGAGCTCGGTGAGACATGGCAGGTCGCGTGGGGGTACTTCCGGCTCTGAGGGAAAACCCGAAGGCGGCCCCACACGCGCCGCCCGTCGGGAACACCCCGCAGGATGCTTCGAGGGTTCGCGTCATAAGCTGTACGGGTACCGCTGAGCACCAGGCCTGCCCATCAGCACCAGGCCTTCACAGAGACCAGGCCCGAGAAGAGATGACCGAAGAGACGGCGAGAACCGCTCGGCAGCGTACCGAGGTTGCCACCGGCGTCAGCACCGACGTCGAGGTGCGGCGCTCCGGCGGGCTCGCCCGACCGGTCAGGCGGCCCGGGGCAACCGTCGCCGTGTACGACACGGTCACCGAGGGCATGACCGGGTGGCAGTTTCTCCGCACATGGCGCTGGTTCGCGTTCATCGCTTCGGCAATCGTCTTCGCCGTGGTCTGCGTGTTGCTCGCCCAGTGGCAGCTCGACCGCGGGCTTCAGGCATCGGCAGACAACAGCATCGTCTCGGCCAACTTCGCCGCCGCCCCGGTCGCGCTTGAGAAAGCTCTGCCGACCCTGGGCTCGTACGATGCGACGCAGAGCTGGCAGCGGGTGAGCGCGACCGGCGTGTATCTGGCCGACGACGAGCTTGTTGCGCGAAACCGTTCGAACAACGGCTCCAACGGCTTCGAGGTGATCACTCCCCTGCAGCTGAGCGACGGCTCCGTCTTCATGGTCGACCGCGGCTGGGTGGCGCCCTCAGCCACCAACGCGCTCGCGCCGGGCGAAATCACGCCGCCGGCCGCCGGAACCGTCGATGTCGTGGTGCAACTGCGGCCGAGTGAGGCTGCGCAGGGAACAGCGAACGCGCCGGGAAACCAGATCGCGTCGATCACCCTCTCGCGAATTCACGATCGGTTCGGCACAGATGTCTACACCGGCGCCTACGGGGTGCTCAACAGCCAGTCGCCAGCAGCGAACCAGGGCCTCGCGGCGATTCAGACAACGATGCCCACCGAAGATGTCGGGCTGCACTACTCCTACCTGGTGCAGTGGGTGTTCTTCGCGCTGATCGGGTTTCTGGCACTCGGTTTCGCGATGCGCAAAGAATACCGCCAGCTCAACTCCGACGACCCGGAGGAACGAGAGCGAGCATCAGCGCGACTGAGAAAACGCGCACGCAAGCCGTTCAGTGACGAAGAGCTCGAAGACGAGGAGATCGACGGCTTCCTGCCTCTCACCCGGTGGGGTGTTTCGGGTACAGCAGGCGACCCGAAACCCTAAGGGGTAGCCGCGGTACCCGCGGTACCGGCGCTGACCGCGGCCACCTGCGCCGCCGTCAGCGGGAGCCAGGGCGAGCTGTCAGCGCTGAGAACTGCCGCAGCCGGGCTGTCGCCCCTCGTCCACCACTTCGCCACATACGGCACCGTGTTGAACAGCACGCGGTCGCCCTCGTTGTAGGTGGCGTTGCCCGACCAGTCGGGGTAGGTGCCGACCGGCAGTGTCGGCACAACATACGGCGTCTCGCCCGCCAGAACCGGGCCGATGAGCGCCCAGGGAGTACTCGACGCAGTGAGCACCGGGTTGTCTGGAACGTCGCCGAGAGTCCACCACTTGGCCTCGTAGACGGTGGCGTGCCAGACGACCTTGGTGCCCGCGACATAGGTCACGCCTGCGGCCCAGATCGGGTACGGGCTGGTCGCGGGGTCATCGGCAGGCGGGTCGGATTCGCGGCCGCGCGCTGCGGGAGCCGTAGAAGTGGGCGTCGGCGTCGGCTGTGTGCCCGCGGCGTCGCTGGCAGGCACCGTCGTGACGGGCAACGGCGTGGCGCTCAGGCCGCCGCCGAAACCGGCATTCAACACCTCGGCAAAGGTCGTGCTGCCCTGGTCGACCCCGCTGCACTGGTTCGACACCGTGGCGAGATCGAGATAGTTGGGGCCGCACGAGCGGTCGCGGTTGAGCGACCAGGCCGAGAGTCGCCCGAGCTGCTTCAGCTGGCCGAAGGCGTTCAGCTGCGCCGCGTCAGCGAGGGTGAACACCTCGCCAGCGACATCGTTCTGGCCGATCATCGGCGTCGCGCCGAGCTTCGCCCAGAGCGACGCGTCGGTCAGCTGCGTGCCGGCCGTGATGTACTGACTCGCGAGTTGGGCATGCACGGCGTTCAGCGCGTCGATGGCGACCTGGCCCATGCTCTCGTTGTGCAGGTCGATGCCGTAGTCCATCGTCATGATGTTCACCCCGGCCAGATCAACACCGTCGGCAAGCATCTGCGAAACCAGACGGGTGCCATCGGCAGTGAGGCCGGTGGGCATGGTGGGCAACGTGAGCCAGACCGTGAGGTCGTCGCCCTGTGCCCGGCGCTCTGACTGCAGAGCGGCGATGGCAACGGCCCGGCGCTCGCCTGCCAGCGAATCGCTCAGGTCGCCGGCTTCGACATCGAGGTCGATGGTCGACAGGTCGTAACGGTCGATGACCGACTTGTACGCCTTCGTCAGATCGCCGACGTTCGTGCAGGCGGTGGCGAGGTCAGTGTTGATCGCGCCCCCGAAAGACACAATCGGATCCCCTCCGAGCTGGCGCAGCCGCGCGATTCGGCGATCGATGTCGAGATTCTCTGCCGCGGCATCCAGAGTGTAGGCCGCACCCCAGCTCGGCGTGCAGTCGGTGGCCGAATGCGCGACGACGAACGACAGCACCACATCGTTCTGCGCGTCAGTAGCCGGGGCCTCGAACGCATACTGCGGCGTCACGGTGGCGTCGACATAGCCGGCGAACGACGGCGCAGCCTGGCTCGCCCGGGCCTGATCGACCACGAAGAAGCGAAAACCGAAGATGCTCACCAGCACCACTGCAGCAACGACAACGAGGCCGAGCAGTACTCGCCAGAACGACAGCCGCTTTCCCGCGCGTGGGCTGGAGGGTTCGGCAAACGGCGGGCGGCCGGCAGGAAAGACGGGCAGGCTCATGCGGTGGGGCTCTCGTTCTCGCTACCACCGAGAGTGCCGACGGCGATGGGTTCAGGATGATCGGGGGTCTCCGCGAGCGCGACAATCGGTGTTCGACGAGAGGGCTTCTTGCGCTTCACGCGGTGGTTGCGGTCGCCCGACCCGGCCGGAGCGTGCCCATGGTAGAGCGCTGTCTGCCAGTCGAAGTCAGTACCCAGCGTCACCACAGTGTCGTCGGAGTGCGTGCGTTTGCGGTCGACCCACATCCAGTCGGTCAGGCCCAGCCAGATGTCGACGAGCGAGTTCAGCACGCCGATGTTGTCGACGATGGCCCACGCGGCGCACATCGCGTTGAATGCAGCGAACGCTGCGTTGCCCCAGTTCTGGTCGACGACGTTGCGCCAAACCGTGAACACCGAGAAAGCGACGATCACATAGGGCGCCACCACGTAGAGAAGGGGCGACGCGGTGCGGTTGCGCACCTTCGGGGTGCGGGCGAACGGAATCTTCTTGCCCGTCAGCGACTGCTCGACCGACTTGACGACACCGGCCAGGTTGACCGGCAGCAGAATCAGATTGAAGCCGTAGATGCGAAAAATGTCGGCGAACTTGTACCCGCACGCGCGGAGGTCACTCGTCTGCGCGATGAAGTACGGCAACGCCGCCACGAGCACCAGCGGGCTGAGCAGCCGACTGTCGTACGGGTAGACGAGAAGGAACACGAGGCCGACGCTCGCCCACGAGATCGAGGCCATGTAGTTCACCCGCAGCATGCTCTCGAGCCAGCGCACCGGGATGCCCGCGCGCTTTCGCGCCTTCAGCTGGCGCAAGAACTTCGGCAGAATCAGAAGCCCACCGTTGGCCCAGCGACGGCGCTGCACGATCAGCGAGCCGAAGTCGGGCGGGGTCGCGCTGTAGCTGAGCCGCTCAGGGTAGTTCACCAGAGTCCAGCCGTGTTCGGCGAGGTCGATGCTCGACTCGGTGTCTTCGATCACGGTTCGGTCTTGAACGTACCGGCGCACCTCGAAGGCACCCACCGATTCGATCTCGAGGATGTCGTCGAGGGCCTCCATGCGAATGACCGCGTTCGCGCCCACCCAGAACGTAGCGTTGTACTCGGTCAGCCCCTGGTGCAAGATGTGCTGCAGATCGGTGGTCGCCCCGGCGAGGCGCTCAATGCGGGTCGGAGAACCCCGAAACGCGGAGTAGGGCGTCTGCGTGACAGCCACTCGCTCGTTGTCGGGCTGCTCGAGCAGGTACACGAGCCGCAGACAGTAATCGCGAAGCAGCAGGGAATCGGCATCGAGAGTGAGCAGGTACTGGGCGTTCGGCACGACGAGTTCGGCCTGCTGGGCATCCGTCACCGGCCGCAGGAAGGGGCCGTCGGGGGTGAGCTCCGTGCGAAAACGCCCGCCCATCAGGCCGATGTAGGCGTTGAGGTTCATCGCCTTGTTGGCCTCGTGCGAGAGGGAGGCGTATTTCTTGCGCTCGAAGGTCGCGGTCTCAACGGTGAAGATCCAGACCAGGCGACGGTGCAGTTCGAGCATCCGGTCACTGGTGAGATCGATTGAGCCATCGAGTGAAGCTTCGATCGCCCGGCCGGTGAGCTCGAGGTCATCGGCCAGGCCGCCCAGCACCTCGTCGATGAAGAAGGTGTCGACGTGATCTTCGTGCTCTTCGGCGGCGGCCATGTCGCGCAGCCAGCGGGTTGCACTGTCATACTCACCGGCGAGCGCGCTGACAGCCTCAGTGGAGACGGTGCCGGTTGCCGACAACCCGCTCTCGAACGCGAACAGGGCGTCAGAGAAGCGGGTGCTCGGGTCGATCAGTGCTTCGGCGATCTCGTTGGTGAGGCGGCGAGTCGCGTCGAGGCGGTAAGCCACATACGGGTCGGTCGGGGCGGGCGGGTCGTCGAGCAACAGCACGAGGTGCAGGCCCGGGTACTCCTGCAGCGCCGCAGACCACAAGGTCTTGCGCACCACCGACGGCTCTTCGGCGTACGAGGGCACGAGAACAGTCATGCCGTCGAGATGCGGTTCGGCGAAATGACGGTCGAGCTCGGCCCTCGGAACGCGCACATGGTCGCGGAACCGGCGGAGTGCACCCTGCCGGGCAACCAGGTACATGAGCGCCGAGAACGTGAGAAAGGTGACGACCACCAGGTAGAAGATCGCTTCGAGCGACAGACGAAAGTCTTGGTTGCCGTATTCGAAGATCAGGCGCGCAATCGTGGTGATGACGTAGAGGATCCACGCGGTCACCGTGATCACCACCGCAATGCGGCCCCAGACGATCTTCGCGTCGGAGGGGCGTTTGTGCACGGTGGGCAGCGGGATGCGGTTGCGCTCGGATCCCCACTGGCGTCGGCGGGTGGTGGGAGGTTTCGTCGACTTCGGCATGCGTCCTAAAGTTCGGCAGGGCGCCGGAATCTCGCCACGAGACTGGGTGGCTCGCGTGCAGAACGTCGGCTATGAGGTCTAAAGCGAGAGTGCACGCGCGGGTGCTGCGGCAGGGGCTCGGTGTTCAGCACATTACCCGACTCTCTGTGCCATCGAACAGAAACCTGTCGCAAAACTGGGGCAAACCTTACCGAACGACGGCGCTACTGAACGGTTGGGCCCGAAAAGCGTGTATTGGGCTGACCGCTACTCGACGCGCAAGCCGAGGTGCTGGGCGAGCCACGGCGCGAACAGGGTGAGCTGCGCGTCGTCGATGGTGGCGCCCGCGAGGCCGGCCAGCCCGTGCAGGGCAGAGAACTCGCTCGAGCGCAGGTCGACGTTCACGAGGGTGGCCCCCGTGGTGTCGAGGGTGCCGATACGGCAGTCGATGAGTGCGACCCTGTTCGCGGTGACGCCGCCGAGGTCGAGGTCGGTGATGGCGCACCCTTCGATGACCACGTTCGACAAGCGGGAGCCCCGCAAATTCAGGTAGTCGATTTTGCCACCGCGCACGTGCACGGAGTCGAGTTCGGCGTCGAACAGTTCGGCTGATCCCCAGCGCGGGTTCTCGATCAGAACATCACGCCACGTCGTACGGGCTGCCTTCAGCGAGTGGGCGAACGTCGAATCGAAGACGGTCTCGATGAAACGACTGCCGCGCAACTCGGCGTCGGTGAGGGTGACAGAGGCGAAACGGCACTCGAGAAACGAACATCCGGCCAGGTCGTACTCGGTCACATCGGCGCCGGCGAACAGTTCGGCTTCGCGGTAGTCGCCGGCCATGAGCTCTTCTGCGCCGGCCGGCTCGAGCCGCGACACCGCGCGCGGTTCGAAGTCGACGCGGGGCGGTTGGGGCTGGGCCTTCGTTTTCTCACGCACGCGCCCACTCTATTCGCGGCGACTCGGTTCGGTCTGTGCGGCGACTGTTCACGACCGCCCCTGCAGCGACCCTCTGCGGCTGGCTAGGCTGGGCGCGACGACGACGAAAGTGAGACCATGCCGCTGCTCAGGGAACACGCGACCGGCGCCCTCGCCCCCGCCTCGGCGGCCCGGCTCGCGGGGGTGCTGCGGGGCATCCTGAACCCCGCCACTGTGACGCTGGCTCTGGATGCCCAGACCCTCGACCTACCGCCCGAAGCCGTCTCTGCCGTGGTCGACCTGCTGCAACGGTTCGCCGACGGGCAGGCCGTGGTGGTGGGGTCGACCGACTCGCTGCTGACCACCTCGCAGGCCGCCGAACTGGTGGGCGTCTCGGCGACATACCTGCTGCGGCTCGCGAACGAGGGCGTGATCGCGGTGGAGTACCGCGGTACGCACCGCCGTTTTCGGCTCGCCGATGCGCTGGCCTACCTCGAGACGTCGCGCCGGGCGAAGGCCGAGAAGGCCGCCGCGGCTGCAAAACCGGCTGGGGCTGATGCCGAGCCCTCGTAGATCACACCTGAAAGGTGACGTGAGGAGGGCGGGCCCAAAGATCATCCACCCCGCCACAGTACGGTTTTCGATAGCGACGATCTACACAGCACCACAACAACTTTTACCTATCGAAGCCCTGGCAGCGATGTCAGGCTGGCGACGCAATACCCGCCGACTCGTCAAGGCGCGGGGTGGGGATGTTGAGCCGGCGGGCTTCGCGACGCGTGTCTGCGAGTACGGCCAGGGGTTCGGGCGCGTGGGGGTCTGTGTGGGCAGCGAGGCTGGGCTTGGCGAGAGGCAGTACCACGGTCACCCCTGCCATCATCGCGCCGACCAGGCCGGGCAGCCGATACGGCAGCATGGCGGCGTGGTGTCGACGGAAGTCGACCCCCCGAGCCTTGAGAACGGGCAGAAGCTCACGAGCCGTCAGGAACGCGTCTCGGAGTGCTCGACGGTCGCCGATCATGTTCGCCAGCGACCCGCTCCGAAGCCCCTGAGCGAACATGCCTGCATCAGAGATGAAGTGCAACCACAGCCACCCTCGCATGTCCCGCTCTTCGCGAATGGTGAGACCGGCCTGACGAAAAGCTGTCTGCACATCGCGTTCCCGACGCGTCGGCGAAGCACCGGCCGTGCCGACAATGACGGATCGGAGCAAACCGCCGTGCAACACACCATCGTCCCCGAAGCCGCCGCCTGCCTGTGGAAACCCAAACACGACGCGATCGACGGGAAGCGGTGCGATCGCGTCGAGAGGCTCCTCCCACACGTTGCCGAAGACGAACACCGATGCCTCGCCGAGCCGGGGAGCCAAAAATGCCGCCGCCTCTGAAAGACGGTGGTGCGCGACGCTGAGCACGATGAGATCGAATCCGTCTTCCGCGGCTACGGATTCACGCAACCGAATTGCGAACGACTCGCGGTTCCGCCTGCCGAGCGGCCAGCGACGCGCGTCGATCAGGTCTATCCGCACGTCATCGCCGTACTCCGCTGCGCGCCCCGGACGGACATAGAACTCGACGTGGTGCCCGGCTTCCTGAAGCAGGCTTCCGTAGATCGTTGCAATCACTCCGCGACCGAACATCAGAATTCTCATGCCGCACCCTTCGGATAACATGGAGATTGTCTCCATGTACGAGAATATGGAGATCGTCTCCAATTGTCAACGGAGGACTCATGACGGAGCCACGATCATTGCGCGCCGATGCCCGGCGTAACCGGGATGCGATCGTAGCGGCTGCGCGAGCGGCATTCGATGACGATGAGCAGTTTCGCTTCGATGATTTCGCGGCGCGCGCCGGCGTGGGCGTGGGCACGCTCTACCGGCATTTCCCCACCCGGGAGGCGTTGGCCGCGGCGGTGTACCAAGGCGAGGTGACTGCGCTCTGCGATCGGGCCCGCGACTCTCTACAGTCGCCTGGCGAGAACCTCAACCTGTTTCTGCGCGGCTTCGTGGACTACGTGGTGGAGCATGCCGGCCTTGCGCGCACGCTGGCAGCCGTCGTCGCTCCCGCCGTTCAATCCGACGGCGGGAGCCAACTCGAAGACACAGTCGCCACGCTGATGACCCGGGCTGTCGCCGACGGCGCCATCCGCCACGATGTCGCCGCAGGGGCGGTGATGGTCGTTCTGCACGGCATCGGTTCGGCGACTGACCGGCCCGACTGGGCGTCCGAGTCACGCGCCGCGGTAGAACTGCTCATCGCCGGACTGGCAAATGTTGCTTGAAAACCAGGGCTCGAGAACGTCATGACGAAATTGCTCTAACGCGCCACCGACGGTAGCTCAGCTGGCGCCAGCCTCCGGCCGGCCAGCCACGATCTCAACCGCATTGTCGCCGACCCACTCCACCAGGGGGATGAGTCGGTCGGCGAGCGAGCGCCCGCGATCGGTGAGCTGGTAGTCGACGCGGGGCGGAATGGTGGCCTGCACCGTGCGCAACACCATACCGTCGGCCTCGAGCACACGGAGGGTCTGCGCCAGCATCTTCTCGCTGATGCCCCCGATGCTGCGCCGCAGCTCGCCCCACCGCAGAGTGTCGCCCGAGAGCGCCACGATCACCAGTACGCCCCACTTGCTTGTGACATGGTCGAGCACGCTGCGGCTGGGGCAGTTCGCCGCGAAGACGTTCACGCCAACGACGGTTTGCAATGACACGGCTTCACTCATGGTTAGTAGCTTACCAAATAGTGGGTACCTTCGTTCGGGAAGTACCGAGGCCCTTCTGCCGTTGACCCCTGATGTAGCTCGCCTCCACGAAAGGATCCACCCCATGTCACTCGTCGTCACCGGTGCCACCGGCCACCTCGGCCGCCTCGCCATCGATCACCTCATCGCCCGCGGCACCCTGCCCGCCGACATCGTCGCGGCTGGCCGCGATGCCGGCCGACTGGATGCCCTGAAGAGCCTCGGCGTTCAAACCGCCGTCATCGACTTCACCGACCCGGCCACCCTCGCCGCCGCCTTCGAGGGCGCCGAGGGTGTTCTCCTCGTTTCAGGAAGCGAAGTGGGCAGCCGCGTACAACAGCACATCAATGCCATCGACGCAGCCAAAGCGGCCGGCGTGACACAGATCGTCTATACGAGCGCTCCGAAGGCCGACAACACGACGCTCGTGCTGGCCCCAGAACACACGGCGACCGAAGAGTACCTGCGGGCATCCGGAGTCGACTTCACCATCGTGCGCAACAACTGGTACAACGAGAATTACGCTCAGACCCTCGGGCAGGTTCAGCAGACCGGCGTCTACCTCGCCAGCACCGGCACGGGCCGCGTGGCCAGTGCCAGCCGTTCCGACTACGCCGAGGCTGCGGCTGTGGTGCTCAGCACCCCGGGGCACACGAACGCGACGTACGAGCTCTCGGGCGACGTAGCGTGGAACGGCGACGACTTCGCCGCCACCCTCAGCGATGTGCTGAACCGCGACGTCGTCTTCGAGTCGGTTTCGAGCGGGGCCCACGGCGAGGTTCTGCGCTCGGCAGGCCTCGACGAGGGCACCATCGGCTTCATCACCGCGCTCGACGCCAACATCGCCGCCGGCGAGCTCGACAAGATCACGGATGACCTGTCAACGCTCATCGGCCACCCCACCACCCCCGTCGCCGACACCCTGCGCACCGTGCTCAGCTAGCCGCCGGGCCCTGGCCCTAGCAGTGCGAACGCCCGGGGTCGAGCCCCGGGCGTTCTGCTGCTGAAACCGCACTACTCGCAGCGGCGCGACGTAGGCTCGCACCGTGAGTGACACTTTTCGCCGCCGACTGCGCGCGCTGCCCGATTTCGCCGAAACCCTGCCCTCGTTCGACCCAGAGGCGGCACCGGATGACCCTGCCGAGTTGTTCGTACAGTGGCTCGACGAGGCCATCGCTGCCGGCATCCGCCAGCCGCACGCTTTCAGCCTCGCCACCGCGCTGCCCGCCGCGCACAGCCCCGTTCCCGGGGCCGACGGCGCCACCGGGCCCGCACTCGTGACCCTCTCGTCGCGCATGCTCATCTTGAAGAACCTCGACGAAGGCGGCTGGCAGTTCGCCAGTTCGCGCACCTCCCGCAAGGGCCGCGAGCTCGAAGCCAACCCGTTCGCGGCGCTCAACTTCTACTGGGCCGATCTGGGGCGTCAGGTGCGCGTCGCCGGCCCGGTCACCCTGCTCTCTGCCGAGGCCTCAGCGCTCGACTGGTCTGAACGCCCGGCGGCAGACGCCCGGCCCAACCCCACCTGGCAGCTCTACGCCGTGCAGCCCACCGAGGTGGAGTTCTGGCAGGCCAGCCACGACCGACACCACATTCGTCACAGCTACACGTTTCCCGCGTGACCGGCTTCCCTGCCTGACCTGCTTCTCTGCCTGACCGGCACCGTAGTGTTGGTCGTATGGCACGCGACAACACCCACGCCCTCTCGTTCGGCCTCGCCGTCGACGACTACGAGCGTGGCCGCCCGAGCTACCCCGCCGCTGCGGTCGACTGGATGCTCGCCCAGTCGAGCCCGAACGAGCCCCCCAGCGCGGCTGATCTCGTCATCGTCGACGTCGGAGCTGGAACCGGAAAGTTCACCGCCTCCTTCGCCGAACGCGGCCTGAACGTCACGGCCGTCGAGCCCGACTCTGCCATGCGCGCCCGATTCTCGGCCCGATTTCCCCACGTCGAAGCGCTCGAGGGAACCGGCGAATCCCTGCCGCTGCCCGACACAAGCGTCGACCTCGTCACCTTCGCTCAAGCTTGGCACTGGGTCGACGTCGAAGCCGCCTCGGCCGAGATTGCCCGCGTACTGAAGCCCGGCGGCACGCTCGGGCTGATCTGGAACATTCGCGACGATTCGGTGGAGTGGGTCAGGCAGCTCGGCGAGATCATGGGCGCGAGCGCAGCAGAGGAGTACGAGACGCTCACCCCGCCCGTGGGGGCGAGCCTCGAGCGCGTAGCCCACGCCGACTTCTTCTGAGACAACCCCCTGAGCCGCGAGCAGCTGCTGGCGATGGTCACGTCGCGCAGCTACATCATCGCGATGAGCGAAGACAAGCGACGGGCGCTGCTCCAACAGCTCGAAGAACTTCTCGACGAGCATCCACAGCTCGCAGGCCACGACACCTACGTGATGCCCTACGTCACCTCGGTGACGCTCGCCAGAGCGCTACCCGTCAGCTGAAGCGCTTCTTGGCGCGCTTAGCTGCCTTCTTCGCGGCCTTCTCGGCTGCGTCACTGGCGTCGGCGGTGGCCTTCTTGGCGGTCTTCACGGCCTGCTTGCGGGCCTTCTGAACCTTGGGGTCGTTCCAGAACGTGCTTGCGGTGGTCGCGATCTCTTTGTAACGGGCTTTGCCCGCTTTCGCACCCAGCGTGTAGGCGGCGAAACCGATCACAACGACAAAGAACAGGGTTACTTTACTGCGCATGGGTATGTCTCCATTCGTTTCGTGAACAACTCAATCATGCTTCGCTGGGCCGCTTCTGAGCGACCCCTTGACGCGGCCGCAGCTTTCCGTCGGGGTCGAGGGTTGCCAGCATGCGCCCAGTTATGCGGGCAAGGTCGGCCACATCGGCAGCGTCGAGTGGGGCGATGACGTTGCGGATCACCGTCGACACGTGCCCCGGAGCCGTGGCCACGACCTTCTGCCAGCCCTGCTCGGTGAGCTTCGCATTGGTCGCCCGCCGGTCTGCCGCGCACGGCAGCCGACTGATGTAGCCGCGGCCCTCGAGCCGCGACACCACGTGCGAGAGCCGGGGCAGCGTCGAGTTCGTGGCGGCCGCGAGCGCAGTCATGCGGAGGGTCTTCTCCGGAGCCTCTGAGAGCATCGCAAGCGTGAAGTACTCGAAGTGGGTGAGGTCGGCGTCGTGCTGCAACTGCGTGTCGAGCACGCCGGGCAGCAGCTCGACCACCGCAATGAAGTTCACCCAGGCGGCAGCTTCGTCATCGCTCAGCCACCGCTCGTGGTTCGTGTCGCTGGTCATGAGAACAGTCTATCCAGTTGGTTTACGCAACAACTGTTCGAAAGTGCGGCAATCGTCGAGCAGCCGGGGTCGACTACGACGCGAGAAAGGCTGCGGCTCGGGCACCCCAGGTCTGAACATCCGAACTCGTCGTCGACACAACCAGCTCAGAGTTCGGTATCAGTTCGGCCAACTTCTCAGCCGTTGACACCGGATGCCCGGGGTCGCCGGCCCACGCCAGAATCAGTGTGGGCTGCGTGATGCCGCTCAACGCCTCGAACGGAGGAAGATCAGACTGACCGGCCCCCCTGAACACCGTGGGCAGCAGCGAGATGTCAATGTCGGGAACGGCACCGAACTCGGGCAGATCAGCGAAGATCTCCGGCAGCGGCACCGAAGCGAACAGCTCGACGAGTTCGTCGGGTGTGCCCTTCTCGATGACATCGGCCATCTGGTTGTACATGCCGGCTTGGCCGGCGCGCGTCTGCCATGCGGTCGGCGGAGCGCTCAAGACGAGCCGGTCGAACCGGCCGGGCAGATGCGTGACGGCGTGCAGCAGGGTGCCGGTTCCCATCGACAGGCCGATACCGGCCACGGGCGCCTCGGGTGAGAAGTGGTCTGCCACCGCGAGAAGGTCGAGCGCCAGCTTCGACCAGTGGTACTCCTCGGCCGACCTGCCGCCGCTCGATTCGCCGTGCCCGCGGGCATCGTATGAGACGAGCCGCCGGTGCCCGCCTTGACCCACGGCGGTGTAGTCGCCCACCCCGGAGCGCAGCGTCGATGCTCGGCTCGACGTCAGCCCATGCGCGCTGATCGCCAGCGGCAGATTCTCAGCGCCGAAGTCGGTGAAACCGAGCCGCGCGCCGCGCACATCGAGAGAGGAGGAGGTTGCCGGAATGCTCACGAGAGACCCTTTCGTCTCTCGCAATCTACCCCTTCGACAGTTTCGAGGGCCACCAGATTGCGCGGCCCACGTCGTACGACAGTGCCGGCACGAGCAGCGAGCGCACGAGGAACGTGTCGAGCAGCACACCGAACGCCACGATGAACGCGATCTGCACCAGGAACAGAATCGGCACCACGCCGAGGGCCGCGAAAGTGGCCGCCAGCACGATCCCGGCCGATGTGATCACGCCGCCGGTCGCCCCGAGCCCGCGCAGAATGCCGGGCCTCGTACCCCTCGCCAGCGACTCCTCTCGCACCCTCGTCATGAGAAAGATGTTGTAGTCGACCCCAAGGGCCACCAGAAACACGAACCCGAACAGCGGCACCGACGGGTCGGCGCCCGCGAAGTTGAACAGGTGGTTGAAGACGAACGCCGAGATGCCGAGCGTGGCCGCGTACGACAGCACCACCGTGCCCACGAGCAGCAGCGGCGCCACAATCAAGCGCAGCAGCAGAAACAGCACCACCAGAATGACGAGCAGCACGATCGGGATGATCGTGACCAGGTCGCGCTGGGCAGTGGTGTTCGTGTCGAGGCTCAGCGCGGTCGTACCGCCCACGAGTGAGCCGGGGGCCGCGGTGCCGAGGCGGGCGCGCAGGTCGCTCACCACGCCGGCCGCCTCGTCGGAGTCGGGTTGCGCCGTGAGCGTGGCCTCGATGAGCACCTGGTCGCCGACGACGACGGGGGCGGGCGTGGGCGTGGCTGTCGGCGTGGCTGTCGGCGTGGCTGTCGGCGTGGCTGTCGGCGTGGCCGCGCTGCCCTTCGCGGCGCTGCCACCCTGCGTTCCCGAGTAGACGTACGCGCCGGTCAGGCCGGGCGTGGCCGCTGTCGCGGCGAGCGCCGCAGCCGCCTGTGTCTGGCTCGTCACGACGATCACCGGGCTGCCACTGCCGGCGTCGAAGTGCTGGGCGAGGGCTTTCTGGCCGTCGACCGACTGCGACGCCGAGAGCAGCAAATCGGTCTGCGGCACCCCGCTCGCACTCAGCTGCAGCAGCCCCAGGCTGAACACTCCGAGAAGCAGCGCCGTGGCCACCCAGGTGACCCGCGGGCGGCGGGCGATCAGGCGGCCCAGGGCGGCCCACACCCGTCCGATCGTGACGACATCGGCGGCCGCCCGGGCATCCGGAGCCGCACCGTCATACTGAACCGCACCGTCATACTGGGCCGCACCCACATACTTCGGGCGGAACGGCCAGAACGCAGCCCGCCCCGTGAGCACCAGCAGCGCCGGCAGCGCGGTGAGCGCCGACAGCAGGGAGAAGAGAATGGCGATCGCCGCCACCGGCCCCAACCCCTTGTTCGAGTTGAGGTCGGAGAAGAGCAGGCAGAGTACCGCCAGAATCACGGTGGCCGCCGACGCGGCAATGGGCTCGACCGCTCGGCGAAGCGCGACGCGCATGGCCTCCCACGCCGTCTGTTCGGTGAACAGGGCCTCCCTGTAGCGCGAAACCAGCAGCAGCGAGTAGTCGGTGGCGGCGCCGATCGCCAGAATCGCCAGGATGCCCCGACTCTGGCCCGTCACCGTCACCCACCCGGCTTTGGCCACGAAGTAGACGAGCAGAATGCTGCCCGTGAGCGCGAACGCCGACGTCAGCAGCACCAGTACCGGCAACAGCAGCGAGCGGTACACGAGCAGCAGAATGAAGAACACGGCCGCAAGCGCGACGAGCAGCAGAATGCCGTCGATGCCTGCGAACCCGGCGCCGAAGTCTGCCCCGAGCGCCGACGGCCCGGTCACGTAGCCGGTCAGCCCGGGCTCCGGATGCGCGGTCAGCACGCTTCGCAACGCTGCGATCACCGTGCTGCCGTCGGCCGCCTGGTCGACCGAAACGAACACCTCGAGCGCCTTGCCGTCGCTCGAGGGCACCCCGGGCGACGCGCTCTTCACCCCGGACACCGCCTGGAACGCTCTTACCTGCGTGGCCACCGCAGCCTGGTCTGCGGGGGTGATACCCGCGTCCCGCGTGTAGAGCACAATGGCCGGAATCGTGTCAGAGCCGAAGAACTGCGTCTGAAGCGCCTGCACCTTGGTCGACTCGGCGCTGGCCGGCAGGTACGAGCTCTGGTTGTTGTTCGTCACCTCGCCGATCGTGCCGAAAGTGGGCCCGCCCTGCGACGACACGAAGACCCAGAGGCCTACGAGTACCAGCGGAAGAACGATGCGCAGCCAGCGCGGCGGAAGTGTGCGTTTCACGGGCATCACCATACCCACCCGCGGGGGCCCCGGCCAGCCCGTAGACAGGGGGCCGATAGCCTTGACAGATGCCCACCACCCGCAGAGAACCCCTGTCGACGCGCGCGCTCAACGCGCGGGGGCGCCTGCCGCTTGCGGTGCAGCTCCGAAACCCGGCGCTGCTCGGCACCGAGGCGCTGGCCGGGCTGGTGACGACCCTCGCGCTCATCCCCGAGGTCATCTCGTTCTCGATCATCGCCGGGGTCGACCCGATCAACAGCCTGGTGGCCTCGGTGGTGCTGGCGCTGAGCATGTCGGTACTCGGCGGGCGTTCGGCTATGGTGACCGCTGCGGCCGGGTCGGTGGCGCTGGTGGTGGCGCCGATGGTGAAGTCGAACGGGGTGGAATACCTGTTGCCGACGGTGATCGTTGCGGGGGTCATCCAGATCGCCTTCGGAGCGACCGGGCTGTCGAAGCTCATGCGTTACATTCCGCGATCGGTGATGCTGGGCTTCGTGAATGCCCTCGGCATTCTCATCTTCGCCGCCCAGGTACCGCACCTTCTGAACGTGCCGTGGCCGGTGTACCCGCTGTTCGCGCTGACATTCGCCATCATCTGGCTGTTCCCGAAGATCACGAAGGTGGTGCCGGCTCCGCTCGTCGCGATCGTTGCGGTGACCGCCCTCACTGTGGCGTTCGGCATCGCGGTGCCCACGGTCGGAGACGAGGGCGCCATCTCGGGGGGCCTGCCCGGGTTCACGCCGTTCGGGGTGCCGTTCGACCTCGCGACGCTGGGCATCATCGCGCCCACCGCCATCGCCGTCGCCTTCGTGGGGCTCATCGAAACGCTGCTGACCGCCAAGCTGGTCGACGACCTCACCGACAGCCCGTCGTCGAAGACGCGCGAGTCGTGGGCTCTCGGCGTGGCCAATGTGATGGCCGGCTTCTGGGGCGGCGTGGCGGGCTGCGCCATGATCGGGCAGACCGTGGTGAACGTGAAGATCGGCCGCGCCCGCACGCGGCTGTCGACCATCGCGGCGGGGCTCTTTCTCCTTCTGCTCGTCGCCGTGCTGTCGGGAGCCATGGCGCGCATTCCGATGGTCGCCCTCGCCGCGGTCATGATGATCGTGGCCGTGCGCACGGTGAACTGGGGCAGCGTGCGCCCGCGCGTGATCCGCCGAATGCCGGTGCCTGAGACGGCGGTGATGGTGGTGACGGTGGTCGTGGTGGTGGCCACGGGCAATCTGGCCATCGGGGTGGGAGTCGGGGTGCTGCTGGCGAGCATCCTGTTGCTGCGGCGGGTCGCCGGGCACCGCTCGGTGACGCGCGAACTGTCGGCCGACGGCTCGAAGGCGCATTATCGCGTGGGCGGCTCACTGTTCTTCGCGTCGAGCAACGATCTGCCCGAGCACTTCTCGTACGCCGCCGACCCCGCGCTGGTGGTCATCGACCTCAGCGATTCACACATCTGGGACGCCTCGACCGTCGCGGTGCTCGACGCCATCGAGGCCAAGTACCACGCCATCGGTACGTCTGTCGAAGTGCGGGGGCTGGATGCCCGCAGCGGGGCCCTGCGCGAGCAACTGTCGGGGCACCTCAACGACGCGCCCGAGTAGGCGGCGGCAGGGCAGCGTGTGCCGGCTGCTGCCGGCACATCACTACTCGTCCACAGGCCCGCGTTTCGGCATGGGTAGTTCACACCATCGACGCGAGCGGCGCCTCTCGCTACTGTGAAGCCAGCGGAGGCACCCGGCCCCGCCCCGAACGGGAGGTTCGACATGGCCGAAGGGTTCGTGGGCGCCGATGTCGACCAGCTGCGAGAACTCGCCAAGCACATGAGCGCGGCAAGCCAGAACCTCGGCAGCGCCGAATCGCAGCTCACCGCCCTTGTGGCGGTGAGCCGGTGGCAGGGCCCGGATGCCCAACAGTTCGTCTCGCACTGGCACTCCACCTACCGCGGCAGCATCACCGCGGCCGCGCGTTCCCTCGAACAGCGCTCGACCGAGCTCGCGCGCCAAGCCGACGAGCAGCAACGCACCAGCACGAACGACGGGGGCGGCGCAGGCGGGGCTGGGGGTACGGGCGTGACAGGTACGGCAGCCCGCGGCAGCGACTCCGCCAGTGCCGCGGCCGAGGCCCGGCTCGAGTCGTACGCGGCCGACAATAACGCCGACCCGAAGGCCGTGGCGAAGTGGTGGGCCGGGCTGACCGCGGCCGAGCAGAAAGAGCTTCGCCTCGAGCATCCACAGCTCGTCGGCTCACTCGAAGGGGTGCGCTACGCTGACCGCGACGTGGCCAACCGCGCCGTGCTCGACACCGGCATCGCAGCCGCGAAGGCGTCCGGTGACACGACCACTCTGAAATACCTCGAGTCGGTCGAGAAGTCGCTGAAAGGGCAGGTCGACCCTCCGTACCAGCTGATCAGTGTCACCTCGGGGCCGCCGCCACTCGCCGCGATCTCTGTCGGCGACCTCGACAAGGCGAAGTACGCATCATTCGTCATCCCCGGCATGGGCAGCAACAGCGCCGGTACGCCCACCGGTCTCACCGGCGCGGCGCGCGACCTGTGGCAGCAGGAGCATCGTGACGCCATCAGCAACGGTCTCTCGAAACAGATCGCCGTTGTGGCGTGGATGAACTACGACTCACCAGAAGTGCCCTCCGTCGACAACAAAGACCTCGCCGTATTGGCGAACGACTCGGCCAACCTCGGCGGTTCGCGGCTCGAGAAAGCGCTGCTCGGGTACGACGCGACGCTGAACGCGCAGGATGGCCGGGGCAGCGACTCCTCGCGCCTCAGCGTCGTCGGGCATTCGTACGGCTCCACCACCGCCGCCGTGGCCCTCACCGACATTCGGCCGGGCGTCGTCGACTCGTTCACCACCGTCGGCTCCGCGGGTGTGGCACCGACTTTCGCCGGGGCCGGGTCGATCCACGTGCCCGGCGGTAGCGTGTACGCCATGCAGGCCGACGAGAAGATTCCGTTCGCGGCCATCGGCACGCTCGGCTCGGGGCGCGAGTCGCCCACCTCGCTGTTCTACGGCGCCGACGTGCTGAGTGCCGATTCGGGCAGCGCGGGAGGCGTCGCCACGAGCTCGACCACGGTGCACGATCTGACCACCGCTTCGTCGAGCGACGACCGCGGCTACCTCAGCCCGGGCACCACCTCCCAGTCGAACGTGGCGTACGTCAACCTCGGGCTCGCCGCCAAGGCCCAGCGACCGGGCTGGTGGTGATGGCGAGTGGGCGGGTGCCCGCGGCCTGGCGTGCTGCCCTCCTCATCGCGGCGGCCGTGAGTACGGTTGTCGCGCTGGCGGCGTGCGCCGGGTTCGCGGGCAATCCCCCGCCCGGCGCATCCACAGATTCATCCACACGTTCATCCACAACCGCGCCTGTATCCCCGGAGGTTCGCATGACACCCGACGAAGCCATCGCAGCCCTCGCAGGGTCGTTCGACGAGGTCGAACCCCTCGTCGGCGGCACCTGGCAAAAACTCGACGACCCCGCCCCGAGAGCGTGCGAACAGCCCGGGGGGCAGCCGGGCATCCGGTTCAACGCCTACCGCTTCTCAGAAGAGCCGGTGGCCGACCGCCAGCATGCGTTCGACCTCGTCTCAGCCCATTGGCACTCACTCGGGTACGCCCTCACCTCCCGGGAGGAGACCGTAGCCGCGCCCATTCTGCGGCTGTTCGCCACCACCCCCGACGGCCGCAACCTGCAGTTCAGCGCCGCCGATGCCGCCCTCACCCTCGAGGGCCTGAGCGCCTGTGTGACCGATCCCGCGGCGTGAGTGCGTTCAGTCGGCGGGAACGTAGGTCAGAATCGCCACTCCGCTCTGAGTGATCAGACTGCTGGTGAGCTTCAGGTCGATTGGCACGGCCCCGTCGGCGAACAAGCGTTTGCCGAGCCCCACAACAACGGGGTAGATCATGAAGCGGTACTCATCGATGAGGTTGTGCGCGCTCAGAAGGCGAAACAGGTCGGCGCTGCCGTTCAGCAGCAGCGTGTCGTCTGCGGTCGCCTTCAGCGCCGCCACGGCCTCGGCGATGTCGCCACGCAGAAAGGTGGCGTTCCACTCTGGCTGACTCGTCGACGTCGTTGCCACGTACTTCGGCAGCGAATTCATACGCTCGCCGAAGCCCGCTTCGTCGCCCTCCATCGACGGCCATGCGGCGCGAAACCCGTCGTACGTGACGCGCCCGAGCAGCAGAGCGTCAGCGCCGAACAGGTTGTTCATCTGAAACGTGGCGACCTCGTCGTTGAAGTAGGGGCCGCTCCAGCCCGGCTCTTCCATGACCCCGTCGAGCGAGAGGTATTCCACAGCAACGATTCGGGTCATCGGGTCTCCTTTCGGGAGCGCCGCAGAACTGCGGGCGCGTCGGGATGCTGCCATCCAAGCACACAAGCGGCGCACGGCGACGGGGTATTTGCCGCCCTAAAATAGACGACTATGACCTCCTCTCTTACTGAGACCGACCTCGCCCGCCTTCGAGACGCCATCGCCGTATCGAAGAATTCGGTGGAGCACGGCAACCACCCCTTCGGTGCCGTCCTCGTCGATGCCGCCGGCACTGTCGTGCTCGAGGCAGAGAACACCGTGGTGACGGGCAACGACTGCACCGGTCACGCCGAGACGAACCTCGTGCGCCTTGCCTGGCAGGCCTTCGGCCCCGAGAAGCTCGCCGAATACTCTCTCTACACAAGCTGCGAGCCGTGCGCCATGTGCTCAGGCGCCATCTACTGGTCGGGCATCAGTCGCATGGTCTTCGCGATGAGCGAGGCCGAGCTGGGCGAGATCACCGGCGACCACGTCGAGAACCCCACAATGTCGCTCACCAGCAGCGTGGTCTTGAACAGCGGCCAGCGTGAAATCGTGGTGCTCGGGCCGGCTCTGAGCGCTGAGGCTCGCGAGGCGCACGCAGGTTTCTGGAGCTGACACGCAAACCGAGTCGCCGATGGCTCCGAATGTGTGAAGTCACATAATGTGCTTAGTGGGTGCGAACTATTCGGGCGCGCAGCTGCGGGGCAGTCGGAGATGATCGGTTGTGGGAAGCATCATGTACGGCCATCCGCAGGCCACCCTGAAATTCGACGATCGTGTTCTGGCGCATCTGCGCGTCGTGATCGTCGCGAAACTGCGACGAAGCGAGCCGTTCACCCTGCAGTTCGGCACCGAGTCACGCACCACCGCGGGCAGCACCGTTGTGTGGTTCCACCCCTCGATTCCGCTGCAGTTCACGTTTTCGGGTGGGCGAGAGGTTCGACTCAACCGCGCCTGGATCGACGAGATGATGCTCGGCGCAAGCAGCAATGGGGGCCTCGTGCTCGGCTCCGAACCCGAACTGACTGCGTTGCCCGCGACCACCGTCGCAGAGTGATCGCGCGCCTGACGGCTCCGTAGCGCTCGGGCGGGCATCGCGCCACCCCGTGCGGGCGCGGGCGGGGCACGGCAGAATTCTCCTATGTCGAGCCGAGCACCCATCGAGGAGAAGACCTGCCGCTCGTGTGGGCGCCGCATCGAGTGGCGCAAGAAGTGGGAGCACAACTGGGACGAGGTTGCGTACTGCAGCGACGCGTGTCGTCGACGCAGGGTGACGTCGTCTGACGTGGCGCTCGAGGAGGGCATCCGGTCGCTGCTCAACAGCCGGGCGGCGAGCTCGAGCATCTGCCCGTCAGACGTCGCCCGGGCCACCGACCCCGACGGCTGGCGCGAGCTCATGGAACCGGTGCGCCGAGCTGCCCGCCGCATGGTGGCCGCGGGCGAGGTCGAGATCACCCAGGGTGGCTCTGTGGTCGACCCTTCGACCGCGAAAGGCCCCATTCGTATTCGCAAGCGCCGCAGCTGAGGCGACCGTCGCACGCCACCCGTCGACCTTCACAGGTTCGGCGCGCACACTGAACACATGGATGCGACTCGGCGCCTGATGTTCTGGCTGAAAGTGCCCTACGCGGCCGATGTCGCGCTGGTGCTCATCGGCGTGGGCCTGCTGCTGGGATCGATGAGCGTGGGCTGGTGGGTGTTGGTGTTCGCGGCCGTTCGCGCCGCGGTCGGCACCGTCGCGCTCGTCTGGTTGGCGCCGCGGATGATCGCTCGGCGCACGCTCGAAACACCACCCGACCAGGGCTAGTGCCCCACGCGGCCGAGCGCCGGCGGCTACGCGTCGAACTCGACCTCGACCCGGCGCACGGGATCACTCATCGCGGCTGCCGAGTGCAGCAGGTACGACGGAACACTCTCAGCGTCGAACCAGTCAGAAACAGCACCGGCAGAGACGAAGGGCGGGCGTGACAGGCTCGACTCACCGACAGCCTGGTGTAGCTCTGAATTCATATGCATGGAGACAATATAGACCACGCGGGGTCACGCCTCACCTTTAAATGGCCTGCCGGTGCCAGCCGAGCGATCAGCGGCGCGCGCGGGTCACGCGACCGCGACCGAAGATGAGCCACAGAATCGAGCCGAGCAGCGAGAGGAAGAATGCCACCAGGATCCACACGAACTTGCCCACAGCGCCGTGGTTGGGGTTCTGGGCGATCGACACCACGGTCACCACGAAGATGATGAGGCCGACGAGGGTGAATCCTGCGCTGATCGGTTCCATTCGAGCGTCTCTCTTCTGCGCACGACGGCGCTCCACCCCAAACTAGCCGAAAGCGCGGTGACTCACGCCGCGCCGATCGACTGCCGGTACACGCTGAGCCCCGTGTAGGCGAGCGCGAGCAGGGGCACCGATACACCGAGGGCGCCGGCACGGTTCACGAAGTCACCCACGATCTGCTCGCTTTCGACGTCGAGGCCCTGAGCGAGGTCGCGGTAGAGCGAGGTGGTGAACGGCGATCCCGGCTCGGTGAGGGTGGCGAGGGCGCGATCACGTGCAACCTGGTCTAGCGCAAAGCCCGCGGCGGCGGCGATGGAGAACGACTCTTCTGCGATACCGCGGGCGACGTCGGCGCCCCCGGGGGCGGCCACGATGAATCCGACGGGGCCGCGCAGAAGAGTGGTGAGAGCACCGCCGGCAGCGAGCAGCACCCACTTCTGCCAGAGCGCCTGCTCGATCGACGGTGCGACGCTCGCTGAGAAGCCGGCATCACTGAACGCGGAGTGCAGGGCGAGCATCCGGTCACTCACCGGCTCACCCGGTGCCGCACCGAATTCGCCGAAGATGACGGCGGCGCCGGGGCCGATCTGCTCGATGACGCCCTCGCTGAGCTGAGCGGCGATGAAGCAGAGGCCGCCGACGATGCGCTCGGCGCCGAAACGTTCGCGCAGCACATCGAAGTGGCGCAAGCCGTTGAGCACCGGCAGAATCACGGTGGTGGGGCCAATGGCCGGTGCAATGTCGCTGAGAACCTGCTCGAGACCGTACGCCTTCACCGAGAGCAGCACCACGTCGTATGCGTCGTCGAGCTGGTCGGCCGTGACGGTCTTCGGCGTGAGAGAGAACGGCTCGTCACGGAACGGCCGGATGCTCAACCCCTCTGCCCGCAGAACCTCAGCCCGTTTCGGCCGCACCAAGAACGTCACGTCGCGACCCGCACGCGCCAGCTGCGCCCCGAAGAACCCACCGACCGCGCCGGCACCCACCACCAGAATGCGCATGGCGCCACCCTTTCGTCACCTCGAACCTATCGCGCTGCCCGGCCGAGGCGCTCTCGGGGCGGCCGCCCGTGTCATTCGGCGTCAGGCGCGGTCGTTCAATCACTATTCGGCGAGCAGGGCCTGGTCGTCAGTCGACAGAACAATCAGCTGAACGAGCCCCCAATTGCCGGCGTGGTTCGGTGCTGCCACAAGGTGGTCTTGCCAGTCTTCGACGTACTCGCGGAGCAACTCGACCATCTCGGTGATGGCGTGGTATAGCTCCCCCCGGCGGCATGGACTACATGCGTCCCCATCGCGCCCGCGCACCGAGGTAGACGCCGTAGGCGATCAGCCCGAGGCCGACCACGACGAGGATGACCACCCCGAACGGCAGCGCGGCGAGCGCCTTGAGCGCTCCGTCGAGCCCGGTGGCCTTCGACGGGTCGACCGTGAATGCCGCAACGACGAACAACACGCCCACTACCGCGAGCGACACACCCTTTGCGATGTAGCCCACCACGCCCACGGCGACCACGGCAGACCCGGTCGGCGGCGCAGGAAGAGTGAGATCATCCGTGAACTTCCGCGTGATGCCGCGAACGACGAAGAACACGCCGATGCCCACGACGACCAGCCCGATCACCACCAGCAGAAACACCCCACCCGGCGTCGAGAGCACCTTCGCACTCAGCGACGTGCTCGAATTCGACGAGCTCGACGATCCGCCCCGCGCGAACGTCAGCGCCGTCACACCAATGGCCACGTACGCGATGGCCTTACCCACCTGCGACGCCCTCTTACCCCAGCGCTTCTTCGCGTCGGTCTCGCTCACCAGAAGGCCCTGGATGATCTGCCACAGCGCGAGAGCGAACAGCCCCACGACCACGACCCAGAGCAGGGCCGCGCCGAGGGGGTTCTGCGCCAGCTGATCGAGAGCGCCAGACTGGTCGGCTTCTCCACCTCCGTTACCGCCGGCGCTGCCGCCACCGCCGGCACCACCCCCTCCTCCCACTGCCACCGAGATGGCGGCGAACCCGATCAGTACGTGCAGGAGGCCATTCACGGCGAATCCCGTGCGCGCGAGGATGCGGAGCGGGCGAGAGTTGTGCGCCTCACGGGCGGCATTCGAAGCAGTGCGGGCGGGCATCCACCCAGCGTATGGTCGACCGCGAAACAGGGCGAGAGGCTTGCGTGAACCAGCCTGGCTGTGCAGGCTCTAGGCTTAACCGGAGTGCGCGAGCGCGCAGACGTGAACGAGGAGCGTATTCAGATGGTTGACAACATTGTGGTCAGGTCTCCTGGCGCACCCCTGCCGAAGCCGCTTGCCGGGCTGGCAACTGTGCTGATGTGGGCCGTCGGAATCGTGCTGTGGAGCATTGCGCACCTCATTGTCGACCCTCGCGCCGGTGCCTTCGCTGTCGACACTGCACTGGTGCTGGTTGCCGTCGGTTTTGCTCTGTTGTTCGTCGACTACACGCGTACCGCCGTGCGTGCGATGCTGTTCGGTCTCGTGGGCATCGCGCTCTTCGCGCTGGTCGACTTCGCCGACCTCACGGTGTTCGTTTACATGCTGCGCATCATCGTTCCGCTGTTCGCGCTGATGATGCCGGTCAACCGCATCGCCAACGGGTTCCGCATCTTCGCCTAGCACCCAGCCGGCGAGCGGGTGCCAGCAGCCCGATGCGAGACGGGCCGAGCGGAGTACGAGACAATCTCGCCGAGCCCGGCCCACCTGAACTCAGTGCCCGGCCGGCACGCCTTCGGGCAACTCCGAGTCGGCCGGCTTCTTCACGAAGAACGCCACCACGATGGCCCCGAGCGAGATGATCGCTCCGATCGTGAATGCAGCTCGCACACCCGACGCCTGCGCCAGAATCGGGTCTGACCCCGTAACGACGAGCCGGGTCGCCTGCGAGGCCATGATGGTCACGAACAGTGCCGTTCCCGCCGCCCCCGCTACCTGCTGAACCGTGCCGACGACGGCCGACCCGTGCGAGTAGAGCGCGGGCTTCAGCGAACCGAGGCTCGCCGTGAACAGCGGCGTGAACATGAGCGCCAGGCCCACACTCAGCACGATGTGTGCCACCAACAGCTGCCAGATGGGGGTTGTGCTCGTCACCTGCGTCAGACTCCACAGCACGACGCTCACGATGATCGAGCCCGGAATGAGCAGCATCGTGGGCCCCCGCTTGTCGTACAGGCGGCCCACCACGGGGGCGAGCGCCCCCATCACGAGCCCGCCCGGCAGCAGCAGCAGACCGGTGCTGAGGGTGTCGAGCTTCAGAACGTTCTGCATGTACAGGGGCAGGATGATCAGGGTGCCGAACAGCGCCATCATGCTGATTGCGAACATGACGATCGACAGCGTGAAATTCTTCGAGGTGAAGGTGCGGAGGTCGAGCAGAGCGCGATCGGTGCGCTGCAACTGAAGTTGGCGCAGCACGAAGAGCGCGAGCGCCACAAGACCGACGACGAGCGGCGCCCAACTGGGCATCCACCCTGTCGTCGTCGAACCGACCGTGGTGAGCCCGTAGACGAGCCCGCCGAAACCGATGGCCGAGAGAACGACCGACAGCACGTCGAACGGCGCACGCCGGGGTGTGGTGACGTTCGGAATCTTGAGGGCGCCCACCACGAGAGCGGCGACGGCGATGGGCAGCACGAGCCAGAACATCCAGCGCCAGTCGAGAACGTTCAGAATGAGACCCGAGATGGTGGGGCCGATGGCCGGGGCGACCGAGATGACAATCGAGATGTTGCCCATGGTGCGCCCGCGCGACGCCGGCGGCACCAGCGTCATGACCGTGGTCATGAGCAGCGGCATCATGATGGCCGTGCCGCACGCCTGAATGACACGGCCGACGAGCAGCACCTCGAAGCCGGGCGCGGTGGCAGAGATGAGCGTGCCCACGCTGAAGAACAGCATCGACGCGATGTAGACCGGCCGCGTATTGAACCGCTGCAGCAGAAAACCGGTGATCGGAATGACAACGGCCATGGTGAGCATGAACGCCGTCGTGACCCACTGGGCCGACTCGGCCGGAATGTTGAAGCTCGCCATGAGATGCGGCAGCGCCACGCTCATGATGGTCTCGTTCAGAATGACGATGAACGCGCTGACCAGCAGAATGCCGATGACGAGCTTGTTGCGGGCACCGAGTCGTGCGTCTTCGAGGCTGTCGGGCGTGACCGAACCGCTGGGGGCGGCGGGGCCGCGAAGGTCGGGGAGGGTGTTTTTTTCAGACACCGGTGCTCCTGTCGTTACAAGCGGTCGTGGGAAAGTCACGCAGCAGGGCGCGAAGGTGCTTCTGAGCAAAGCTGCTGCGGCCCGGTATTATTCCGCCCCCGCAGATGTATACGTCGTCTACATTAGTGCATTGCGGGCCGGCCTGCTAGAGCAGACTGCGGGCAAAACAGAGCGAGCCCGCAGAATCGACGTAATAGCCGAATTTCGCAATCGGTCGATAGCCTTCACGCTCGTAGAACCGCACCGCGTCGGGCTGCGCGGGGCCCGTTTCAAGCTTGAGCGTGTGAAGACCAAGCCCGCGGGCTTCGTCTTCGAGCGTGCGCAGAATGGCCGTCGAGACGCCGGTACCGCGTGCAGACTGCGTCACGAACATCCGCTTGATCTCGGCCTCGCCCCCACCGAGCAAGCGAAGGGCGCCGCACCCCACCGCGGCACCGGATGCGTCGCGAGCCACGAGAAAAATCGCGATGTCATCGGCAGACGGCTTGGTTCCGGGCTCGGTGTCGGCGCCGTACCGGGTGTCGAGTTCTGCGCGTTGCGCCGACCGCAGGGCTTCGGCATCGGGGTCGGCCCAGTCTGTGCGGAGGATGGTTGTCGTCACGCCTCCAATTCTGGCGCACGGCACCGACACTCCCGCGCTTGGCCGGAGGGGAGGGGGTTTCCCGCCCCCCGCCGTCGCCCTAGGCTCGAAGGGTGAGTACGCCCTCGATCGCCATTCGCCGCACCACCGAACTCGACTGGCGCCAGGTTCGCGCCCTCCGTCTCGAGATGCTTGCCGACACGCCCCTCGCGTTCGGCGAGACCGTCGAGGCCGCGGGTCAGCTCGACGAGAACGTCTGGCGGGAGCGGGCCCGCCGGGGCGAGTCCTCCGTCGGCATCGCCCTGGCCGCCATCAGCACAGACAAGTCGGGGGCCGAGTGTTGGGTGGGCACGATGGGCGGCTACCGCGACCCGTCCGTCGGCTCAATGCTGGTGGGGGTGTACGTGAGCCCCGGGTTTCGGGGAACCGCTGCGGGCGTGACCGATCTGCTGTTGAGCGGCATCGAAGACTGGGCCCGAGCCGCGGGCGACGTTCTCACCCTGCACGTGCACACCGAGAATGCACGTGCGGTGGCGGCGTACGAGCGCCGCGGGTATCGGGCGACCGGGCGACTCTTTCCGTACATCCTGAACCCGCACCAGCGCGAGATGGAGATGAAGAAGACGCTATGAAGTGCAGGCGGTGATCTTCAGTACGAGCAGCTCCCAGCCGTCGGCGAGGCGCTGCATCGAGATGTGCTCGGCGCGGTTCTCATAGAGGATCAGCGTTGCCTCGAGCGCCGCGAGAAGGGTGAACGACGCCACTTCGATGTCGCCGTCGAAACCCGCCTGCTTCAGCAGGATACGCAGGTGAAGAAGGCCGACGGCGCGGGCCGGCGACGAATACCGCTCGTCGCCGATCTCCTCTGAGGCGCGAAGAAGGTCGCCCTGGATGCTCAGCAGTTCTATTCGCTCGCGCCCGTAGGCGATGAGGCGGGTGACGGCATCGGCGCCGATGGCGGCGCCGGCGCCGGGGCCCAGTGGTGGCGGGCCACTCATGAAGCGGCGCTGAAAGTCAGACTCGATCTCGTTCAGCATCTCGCGAAGCAGACCCGTGCGCGAACCGAACCGGCGAAAGATGGTGCCCTTGCCGAGGCCGGCTTCCCGGGCCAACTTGTCCATCGTGAGGCCCTCGACTCCGCTTTCGTCGAGGATGCGCCGAGCGGTGTCGAGAAGGAGAGCATGGTTGCGGGTAGCGTCGGCGCGACGCGGGGCCGGACCGGCGGGTCCGTTCGGGAGGAGGTGCAGCCGAGCATCCATTCTCAGACGGTAGCACGCACGATTCAACAGAGTTCATCGCAGTTCGGCAGAGACGGGAATAAACGGACTGCAGTCCGGTTTACTCCAGTGCACACCCACCCTGTCGCATGAGGCGACGCCCGTTCACATCTTGAGGAGCACCATGTCAGACACCTCCATTCTCGTTCTCGTCGGCAGCCTGCGCGCAGGCTCGACCAACCGCCAGCTCGCCGAGGCAGCCGTCGGCGTTGCGCCTGAGGGCGTCGACGTCACCATCTTCGAAGGCCTCGGAGATCTGCCCTTCTACAACGAAGACATCGATGTCGAAGGCTCAGTGCCCGCTGCCGCGACGAAGTTCCGCGAGGCCGTCGCCGCTGCCGACGCCGTTCTCGTCGCAACCCCCGAGCACAACGGAACCATCCCCGCCGTGCTGAAGAATGCCATCGACTGGGCTTCACGCCCGTTCGGCGCGAGCCCCATCTCGGGCAAGCCGGTCTCGGTCATCGGCAGCGCATACGGCCAGTTCGGCGGCGTATGGGCGCAAGACGAGGCCCGCAAGTCGTTCGGCATCGCCGGCGCGTCGGTTCTCGAAGAGATCAAGCTCTCCATCCCCGGTTCGGTCGTTCGGTTCGCCGAACTGCACCCGAAAGACGACGCCGAGGTTGCGGCCCAGCTGGCCGATGTCGTGCGTGACGTTGCGGCTGCCGTGTCGGCTGAGGTTGCGGCGTAGTCGCTGGGTTCCCTCTCCCTGCGGCTCGTACCGATTCACGAGAACCGCCCCGCTGCTCGATTGTCGACCGGCGGGGCGGTTCTGCGTCTGCGTCGCCTTCGCGGGCGCGCCGCGTGCCTGAAGCGCTCGTTGAGGTACGCCTTTTGGCCGTTTAGCGCCGCGCGACTGCCACTCGACACCGACTCCGCCATCGAGCAGCGCGTCATGACTCTCATCGGCACGGCCAGCCGTCGCCAGCTGTGGTGGTTTCTGCTCGACGCGAATGACGTGCAGCTGCCCGTCGTCTTTCCCATCGATGACCTGCCGCGAGAGCCCGATCTCCTGCATCTCGACGAACTGGGCGCCCACATCGCAGCCATCCTCGAGGTAACCGGTGGCAAGCAACTGGTAGCCGTGTGGGAGCGCCCTGGCCGCGGCCGACTCGAGCCCGCCGATGCCCGCTGGGCCCGTGCCCTGGCTCACACCTGCGAGCGAAACGCTGTTCGCCTGCGCGCCCAACTCCTCAGCCACACACGCGGGGTCTACCTCCTCGCCCCCTCCGACTTCGCGTCAGGTCAAGCGCATCCCACCGCGGATTCCCCGTCAGCCGCAACACCGTTCCCGACGGGTGGTCCGCCAGCACACGACCGCATGGAGCCCCTCCAACAGGGTCGTCGGCGCGCGACGGCTCGCCGCCCTGATTCGAACTCGAATGACGGCCGAAGAATGCCGCCAGCTACGCCCCCAGCCGCTTCCAATACGGCCGAAACTGAATACTGATGCGCGGCCCCACCGCCTGCTTGGTCTTCAGGATGGCGTGTTCGTGGGTGCGCTGGCAGCTGCCGCCCATCACTACGAGGTCTCCGTGCCCCACCGGGAACCGCTTGGTCTCTCCCCCACCCTTCGGGCGCAACGACAGGGTGCGTGCCGCACCGACCGAAACGATGGCGACCATCGTGTCGCGGTTGATGGCACGCCCGACACGATCGCCGTGCCACGCAACACTGTCGTCTCCCGTGCGGTAGAAACAGAGCCCTGCCGTCTCGAAGACCTGGTCTTTCGGTCGGCCGTAGTGATCATTCAGGTCGCGCTGTGCGCGCTCGAGCACCGCGTCGGGCAGCTCGAATCCCGGCCCGAACCATGAGACCAGCCGCGGAACCTCAACCACCCGCTCATACATCTCGCGCTTGTCGGCCTGCCAGGGCACCCGCTGCGCCAGCCGCTCGAACAGTGCATCGGAGTTGGCCACCCACCCCGGCCGCACATCGAGCCACGCTCCTTCACCCAGCTCGACACGTGTAACAGACCCACCCAGTTCTTCGAGCTCAGGCTCGGCGCTGAGGTCATCGAACAGCGAAGCTTGAAACGAAAGGCTCATGCCCAAACCCTACAGACATTCGAACACATGTACTAGTCGGCCATTCGCTCATGGCCTTCCGCTCAGCCCTCTCCACGCTCTCCCCAGCCCGCTTCCCCTCTTCCCCTCTCCCTCCCTCCCTCTCTCTCTCCCTCTCTCTCTCTCTACGACCATTTTTAGCGCCGAATTCGACTCCACGATGCTGCGCGCGGGCCCGCTCGCTCAGTAGTATCGGAGGCAGACAGGCCATCGACCCCCTCGGGGTGGTGCAAGCGTCGACGTGCGAGTGAAGTTGCCACGGCGGAGCCCCTGAGCGAAAACATCGCTGGGGCATCCGGAACCGTCAGCCCTCGCACACCGACCCGCTGGAGCCGACCATGAACCTGTCATACGACCCCTCAAAGCCCTTCGCCGCCTCACGTGAGGCCACCGAATCGTGGTGGCTCGGCATGCCTCTGGGCGCCGTGCCCGAGCGCGCAATTCTGACGCTCGCCCTCGACATTCCCACCGCAGACTTTCTCGCGCTCCTGGGCGACGCGCACCTATTGCCGAGCACCACCGAGTACCAAGTCATCACCGGCTCGTACGCCGGCACCCCCGTTGTGGTCGTGTACCACGGCAGCGGCCCGCTCTCGATCTCGGTCGCCATCGAAGAGCTCGCCCGCCTCGGAGTGAAGACCATCGTGCGCGCAGGCAATTCGGGCGGGCTGTCGACGGCCGTCGCGGTGGGCGACACCGTCGTGGTCACAGCTGCGGTGCGGGCCGAGCGGATGCTGCTCGACTATGTTCCGCTCGAATTCCCCGCTGTGAGCGCGCACTCCCTTGTGACCTCGCTCGCGCAGTCGGCAACCCTTCACGCATCGGGCACCGTGCACGAAGGATTCGTCGTCTCGGTCGCCACCTTCTACCCCGGCAGCGGCATGCCCACCGCCATCGGCGTCATCAACCACGAACAGGTCGATCGTCTGCGACTCTGGCAGCACCTCGGCGCGCTCTGCATCGACGCCGAAACGTCAACCGTGCTCGTTCTCGCCTCGCTGTTCAGGATGCACGGGGGCGCCATCCTGGGCATCGGCAACCACCTCGAGACCGGGGCCGGGGCCCACCTCACCCGCACCGACTCCCTGGCCCGCACCGCCCTGCACGCCATCACCCGCATCGAACCACCCCAAACCGCGCGTACTCCCAGCCCCAAACGTTAACCGCAAACCCTAGGCCCACCCAGCCTGCCTGCTTAGGCTGGCAGCACACGCGGTGCTTGCCGCGCGTCGAGGAAGGTTCTCATGACCAACCCATCAGCCCCAACCGGCACCGACCACACCAGCGCCAGCCACACCGGCGTCGTCGACACCGCCACCCTCGGCTCGGCTTTCGAAGCCGCCGTCAACGCCACCCCTGACGCGGCCTGGCCCCACCACCCCGTCGAGACCCTCGAAGGCGAAGAGCTCGAGCGCGTCAACGCGTGGTGGCGCGCCGCCAACTACCTCGCCATCGGCCAGATCTACCTGCTCGACAACCCTCTGCTGCGCGAGCCGCTCAGCCGCGACGACATCAAGCCGCGGCTGCTCGGTCACTGGGGCACCACCCCCGGGCTGAACTTCGTGTACGCGCACCTGAACCGCATCATCCAGAAGCGCAACCAGGCCACGCTGTACATCGCCGGCCCGGGTCACGGCGGCCCCGGCATGGTGGCGAATGCGTGGCTCGACGGCACCTATTCGGAGATCTACTCACCGATAGACCAGAGCACTGATGGCATGCGCAAACTCTTCAGGCAGTTCTCGTTTCCTGGGGGCATCCCGAGCCATGCAGCGCCCGAGACACCCGGGTCGATTCACGAAGGCGGCGAGCTCGGTTATTCGCTCAGCCACGCGTACGGCGCGGCATTCGACAACCCGAACCTGCTGGTGGCGTGCGTGATCGGCGACGGTGAGGCCGAAACCGGGCCGCTCGCCACGAGCTGGCATTCGAACAAGTTTCTGGATGCTGCACACGACGGCGTCGTTCTGCCCATCCTGCACCTCAACGGTTACAAGATCGCCAACCCCACGGTGCTCGCCCGAATCCCCGAAGACGAGCTGCTCGACCTGATGCGTGGATACGGGCACAACCCCCACCTCGTCTCCGGCGGTTTCGACGGCGAAGACCCGCTGCTCGTGCACCAGCGTATGGCCGAGACGCTCGACGAGGTGCTCAACGAGATCGCCGACATCAAGAAGCAGGCTGCCGAAGGCACCCTCGAGGGCACGGCCCGCTGGCCGATGATCATTCTGCGCACTCCGAAGGGCTGGACCTGCCCGGTGGAGATCGACGGCCTGCCCGTGGAGAACACCTGGCGCGCCCATCAGGTTCCGCTGGCGAATGCCCGCGACACCGAAGCGCACACGCGCATTCTCGAAGACTGGCTGAAGAAGTACAAGCCGGAGGAACTCTTCGACGAGTCGGGGGCTCCCGTGCCGTTCATCAGCGCGCTCGCGCCGGTCGGCGAGCTGCGGATGAGTGCGAGCCCGTTCGCGAACGGGGGCCTGCTGCGCCGCGAACTCACTCTGCCCGACTTCAGAGAGTACGGCGTCGAGGTTCCGAGCCCCGGCGCCACCGACGACGAGGCGACCCGAGTGCTCGGCGATTGGCTTGCCGACGTCATTCGCGCCAACCCCGACAACTTTCGCATCTTCGGGCCGGATGAAACCGCGTCGAACCGTCTGCAGGGTGTCTACGCGAGCACCGACAAGCAGTGGAACGCCGCAGTGCTGCCGGTCGACGAACACCTCGCGCGCGCGGGCCGCGTCATGGAGATGCTGAGCGAACACCAGTGCGAGGGCTGGCTCGAGGGCTATCTGCTCACCGGGCGGCACGGTCTTTTCAACTGCTACGAAGCGTTCATCCACATCATCGATTCGATGGCGAACCAGCACGCGAAGTGGCTCAAAGTGTCACGCACGATTCCGTGGCGCCGCTCGATCTCGTCGCTGAACTACCTGCTCTCGTCGCATGTCTGGCGGCAAGACCATAACGGCTTCAGCCACCAAGACCCCGGTTTCATCGACCACATGGTCAACAAGAAGGCCGATGTGGTGCGGGTGTACCTGCCGGTGGATGCCAATACCCTCCTCTCGACGTACGACCACTGTCTGCGCTCGGTCGACTACATCAACGTGGTCGTGGCCGGCAAGCAGCCCTCCCCCAACTGGCTCACCATGGAGGAGGCCGTGGCGCACTGCACCCGCGGCCTCGGCATCTGGGAGTGGGCCGGCACAGAGAAGGAGGGCAGCGAGCCTGATGTGGTGCTGGCATCAGCGGGCGACGTTCCGGCGCTCGAAATTCTGGCGGCAGCAGCGTTGCTGCGCGAGCATCTGCCTGAGCTGCAGGTACGAGTGGTGAATGTGGTCGACCTCATGCGCCTACAGTCAGCGAGCGAGCATCCGCACGGCCTGTCAGATGCCGAGTTCGACACCATCTTCACAACGAACAAGCCAGTGATCTTCGCGTATCACGGGTACCCGTCTCTCATTCATCGCTTGACCTATCGACGCACCGGCCACAACAATCTGCACGTGAGCGGATACAAGGAGGAGGGCACCACAACGACGCCCTTCGACATGGTGATGCTGAACGATCTCGATCGGTACCACTTAGTGATCGATGTGATCGACCGCGTTCCGGGCCTCGCGGTGAAGGCCGCTCATGTGCGCCAGCATATGCAAGACGAACGCATGCGCGCCAGGGCATATACCCGTGAACACGGCGAAGACATTCCCATCGTCGCCGGTTGGCAGTGGTCGCGCACCGACGGTGCTGGTCTCTCACAGCAGAGCTCGACAGCCGATGACACCGGGGGCGACAATGCATGACCCTTTCGGGGCTCGGGCGGCGTAAAGCCTTAGAATCGAACCACCATTCGGGCCCCTGGTAGGAGAACCACATGCAGCCGCAGTTGGTCATGTTCACCGTCGTCGGTGTGAGTTTCACCGAGCCCGCCGTGGCTTTCGACATCGTGGTGCCGCGCGATGACAGCACTCTCTTCACCGGATACCTCGGGGTGCTGCCCGCCGTCACCGGCATGTCCGATTTCAGCGGAGAGAATGACCACGCCGGTGTCTCCCGCATCGTGCACCTGTCTGACGGCGGCAGTTTTCGCGAAGAGATTGTGCGCTACGAGAGGCCCGGCGACACGGATGCCGTGGGTCACTTCGACTACGACGTCACGGCATTCACGGGAATCCTGAGCCGCATCGTGTCAGAGGGCACCGCCCGCTGGACATATGCGCCGGGCAGTACCGGCAGAACCCACATCACGTGGACCTACGGCTACCGCCCACTCGCCGGCCGCACCTTCATCCTCACGCACCTCATCGGCCCGCTCTGGATGCGCTACATGCGCCGCTCGATGGGCACCATTCTGCGTGCCATCGTCGACGAGCGGCCGACCGAGGGCACCGAAGCCGCCCATGGCTGAGCTCATCGACATTCCCTCGCCCGGCTGGCCCCTCACGTTCGGCGAACCGGGCAACCCATCGGTGGTGCTGGTTCACGACAGCTTCGGCCGGCTGCCGTACCTCGAGTCGTACGCCACCGCCCTGGCGAGCCGCGACCTGTTCGTAGTGGTTCCTGATCTCTTCAACGGTGTCGCCACCATCGACGAGGCGAGTGCCGACGAACTGCGCGACGGCATCGACCTCGGGTTCGCACTGGCCACGCTCGACGACGCCATCGAACTCGGAAGGGGTCACGGTTTCGACGCCGCACCGAGCGGCGGCGTGCTGCAACCGAGCACCAAGGTGGCCCTGTTGGGCTTCGAACTCGGTGGGTGGTTGGCCCTCCGCGCCGCTCAGGCTGGTTCGGTCGATGCGGTCGTGGCCTACGCGGCGGGCCTCGGCGAGAGTGAAGCCGGGGTGATTCCCTGCCCGGTTCTGCTCAACTACTCCGACCTCGGAGACTGGGGCACAACCTTTGAGTCAGACTTGTTCGTGAGCCGCCTGAAGGAGATGGGCACTCCTGTGGCGCGGCACACCTACTCGGGCACCCACGACATCTTCGCGAATGCCACCCTGGTCGAGCGGCTCGACAAGAACGCGGCCGCGCTTGCCTTCGCCCGTTCGACGTACTTTCTGCAGGAGCAGCTGGCCACCTGACCGCCGGGTGCGCACCGTCGACGCCTGAACTCCCAGCAGTTCAGCCGTTCAGCCGCTTGGCCGCTTGGCCGCTTGGCGCGTCAGCCCCTCAGCCCCTCAGCCCCTCACATCGTGCAGGTGGTGCACCGGGTCGTGAATGAAGTAGCGCGCCAGCGTCTCAACAGTGAACACCGAACCGTCGCTTCGAAGCCCCCGCCGCTGCCACTGGTCGCCGGAGACGCGCTCGAGTGCGCCGGCGATCTGCTCGGCGGCCTCGACCAGCTCGGCTGACACCACAGCCGGGTTCTGTTCGTTGTACCGGTCTTCTACGGCGGTAGCGTCTTGATCCCAGTCGGCGAACGTGGGGTTGTCTTCGGCAAGCATCAACTCGAGCCTCAGCCGAAACCGGCGGAACACGTCGCGTACGTGCGCCGAGTACTCAAGATCTGACCAGGTGTGGTCGTTCGGTCGCACGGTCACACCCGGCCGCGCCACGACGGCCGGCCACGCGGCAGCGTTCTCGCGGGCGAGGCGGGGCACGTCGACAGCAGCCGTCGACGATGAGTCGAAGCCGCATTCGGGGCACTGCTTCTCGAGCACCCACGTCCAGTTCTTTGCGTCAGGAACGATAGCCATGACCACATCTTAGGCAGCGACGACGACGTCGATGACGGGCAATCAGTCTTCTGTGCACAACATGCTGCCATCGAAGCCTGTGCACTACCGTGGGTGGCGTGACCCACTTTGAAGCTGACGTTGTCGCCGCGATTCTCGCCCATATGAACAACGACCACCCCGAAGACAATCTTGTGATCGTGCGCGCGTTCGGGGCGCCCGATGCCGAGCGAGCGACCATGGTCGACCTCGACACGGTCGGCGGCACCTGGGCGGTGAGCGCTGGTACGGATGCCGGCGCTGGTTCTGACGCTGGTACGGATCATGGCGCTGGTGGCGAGTCGGCCCAGTTGGGCATCCTGTGGCCGGGCGGAACCATCGAGACCCGCGGGGAGATCAGGCGCGAGATCGTGGCTCTCTACGATGCAGCGAGCGAAGCCCTCGGGCTTCCGCCGCGGCAACACTGAACACTGCGCACGACGCCAACGCCAACGCCAACGCCAACGCCAACGAATGTTAACTCTTCGCGTCACACGCTGGTGTTTTCGAAGCCGTCAGGTAAGGTAAGGGTACACTTACCTAGGAGCCGCCGTGTCGAATGTGATCCCCTTCTCCCAGGCCCTGCGTGAGCGCACGTGGTCGGGCCATGGTGAGAGCGAGGGTGCCGGTTTCATGACCGATCTCATGAACGGCAAAGGCTCACGCGACGACTACATCTCGCTGGTGACTCAGCACTTCTTCATCTACGAAGCCATCGAGGCCGCGGCCGACCGCATGAAGAACGACCCGGTTGCGGCCGCCTTCATCTCGCCCAAGCTCACCCGCCTACCCGCCATTCGCGAAGACCTGCGTTTTCTGATCGGCGATGACTGGCTGAACCAGATCACTCCGCTGCCCACCACCGCCCGCTACGTCGCCCGCATCAACCACGTCGCGGCCGTGTGGAGCGGCGGGTTCATAGCCCACCACTACACGCGCTACCTCGGTGACCTCTCGGGGGGTCAGGTCATTCGAACCCTCATGCAGCGCCAGTTCGGGTTCGAGACCAATGGCGTGGGCTTCTACCTGTTCGCCGACATCGCCAAGCCGCGCGAATTCAAAGACACCTACCGGGCCCAGCTCGACGCCGTCAAGTGGGATGCCGCCGAGCGCGAGCGCGTGATCGACGAGGTCATGGTGGCGTACCGGTTCAATACCGAGCTGTTCGTCGACCTCGCCGAGGCGAAGGCTGCTGCTGCGGCCTGACCGTGTGGACTGTAGCGGTGTGTGGACTGTAGCCGTGCTGCCCGAAGCCGTGCTGCCTGTAGCGGTGTGGCCCGAAGCCGTTCTACGCGTCAGCTAAGGGCGTCGGCACCTGGTCGTCAACAGCGGTCGTCTCGACTGAGGCCGCCGGGGCCTGCGCTTCGGGAGCGGGTGTCTGCGCGGGCCGCTGCTGCATGAACCGGCGAACGTTCTGGTCGACGATGATGTCGGCTGGTCGCAGCGGCCGCGTGAGGTAGAGCCCCTCGAGCGAGGTGAGCCGCGACAGTGCCACATAGGTCTGCCCCGAGCTGAACACGCGCGAGCCGAGGTCGACCACCGCCGAATCGTAGGTCTTGCCCTGCGACTTGTGGATGGTCACCGCCCATGCCAGCCGCAGCGGAAACTGTGTGAACTCGCCGATGACATCTTTCGTGAGCTGCTTGCTGGTGGCCGAATACGAGTACTTGTACTTCTCCCAGCTCACGGGCTCGACCTCGTGCACCTCGCCCTCGACCTCGACCCACACCGAGCCCGAGATCTTCGTGACCGTTCCGACCGTTCCGTTCACCCAGCGCTGGTCTGAGTCGTTGCGCAGGAACATGACCCGCGCACCGGCCTTCAGCTCGAGCGCCTCATCGGCCGGGTACGCCCGACCCCCAAAGTCTCCTGACACCTCGGCCCGGGCCGTCTTCAACGGCCCTTTGAGCCCCTTGAGCGCGGCCGCATTGATGCGGTTCACCGAATCGTTGCGCGTCGCCAGCGTGATGGTGCCGTCGTTCGGCGGGGTGCGCGCACCGGCCCCGTTCAGAACATCGGCGATCTCCTTGGTGACCATGCCGTGCCGCACCGCGTTCAGCATCATCTTGAAGGTGTCGTCGCTCTGGCGGTGGATCTCGGTGAGCTCGACGATCTTGAGCTCGGCTTCCTGCCACACCTTCGCGTCGAAGAACCACATCGAGTCGTAGCGGTCGGCGAAGTACGCCCGCTCGTCGGAGTCACCCGGCACGGGTGCCAGCTGGTACGGGTCACCGAAGAGCACAACCTGCACGCCACCGAACGATTCGAGCGGTCGTTGGCGGGCCTGGCGCAGGCTGCGGTCGATCGCATCCATCAGGTCGGCGTTGACCATCGAGACCTCGTCGATGACGAGCGTGTCGATCGTGTTGAGGAGCTTTCGCACCTCGGCGTTCTGTTCGATGTCGTGGTCGGCAATCACGCCGATGGGCAACCGAAAAAGCGAATGGATGGTCTGCCCACCCACATTCAGGGCGGCAACGCCTGTCGGGGCCGAGATGACCAACTGTTTCTCGGTGTTCCAGGCGAGGTGGTTGAGCAGTGTTGATTTGCCGGTGCCGGCCCGGCCGGTGACGAACACGTGCGTGCGGGTGCTCTCGATGAGTTCGTACACCCGCTGCTGTTCACGCGAGAGTGTGGGCCGGGTCATCGGGTGCGATCCAGCCGCTCAAGCATGGCGTTGTACTCGTTCAGCTCGGCATCATGCGTACGGTCGGCATTGCGATCGAGACGCTTCGTCTCTTTCGTGTCACTTCGACCCCACTGGATTGCCACCACGATTGCAAGGATAAGGGTGGGAATCTCACCGATGCTCCACGCAATGCCGCCGCCGGTCTGTTGGTCTGAGATCGCACTGGTACCCCAGGCCCGGCCCATGGCGCCATACCAGTCGGCGAGCAGCAGGCCGGTGCCCGTCATGAGCGTCAGGCCGAAGAAGGCGTGAAAGGCCATGGTTGCGAGCAGCAACACGAGGCGGAACGGATACGGCAACGTGAAGGCGACGGGGTCGACGCCGATGAGCGCCTGCGCAAACAGGTAACCCACGATCAAGAAGTGCACGATCATCCACTCGTGACCGATGTGATCGACCGTGGCCCAGCGAAAGAGGGGTGTGTAGTAGAACGTCAGCAGGCTGGTCGCGAAGAGCACCCCCGCCACGATGGGGTTGGAGAGAAAGTTGCCGATGCGAGAGTGCACGGCCAACAGGATCCACTCGCGGCCTCCACGGCTGCCATCGCTGCGCTTGTTGATGGCACGCATGGCGAGGGTGACCGGGCCCGCCGACACGAGCAGGATGGGAATCATCATGGCCAGAATCATGTGGCCCATCATGTGCACGCTGAACAGGTACTTCTCGTACACGTTCATGAAACCGTTGGTGACGAAGAGCAGCAACAGCATGCCGGCAACCCACAGAATGGTGCGGTGGATGGGCCAGCTATCACCGCGGCGACGAAGCCGCACCACGCCGGCAAGGTAGAAGAAGATGCCGAACCCGCAGACGAGAATCCACAGCAGATCGAAGTTCCACTGCGTGAAGAAGTTGCCGAAGGTCAGTTCGGGTGGCACTGCCGAGCCCGTGAGAATCTGCGCCGGCGTCGGCGTACTCGGTAGCACCTCGGGGATGGGAGTGGCGGTGCGTGCCAGTGCCACGGCGGTACCAGAGGCCACGCCCATGAAGACGAGTTCAACCACGACGATGCGCCAGAAGATGCGCCGACCCGCTCCGTCTGCCAGGCGCCGGATGAGCAGGTTGCGGTACATCGCTCCGATGAGGCCCAACACGATGAGTGCGGTGACCTTGACGAGAACGAGAATGCCATAGGGAGTGAGCAGCCGGTCGAGCGATCCGATACGGAGTTCTGCGCTCACGTAACCCGAGGCCGCGACCACAACGAAACAGACCAACGCCACACCCGAATACCGCTGCACCACCTCGAGAAGCCTCGAGTTGTCGAGCTGCTTCGAGAGCAGGGCCAGCACGAGCAGGCCGCCCAGCCACACTGCGGCGAACAGAATGTGCAGGAACAGCGCCGTGATGGCGGCATCGTGGCCATCGGTGCCGGCGGCGTGCCCCTGCTGGGCCATAGGAACGAGGGTGAGTACCGCGAGAACACCCACGAAGGCCAACATAGTGACGTTTCGAACGGCGAAGCAGAGCACAGTCACGGCGGCGGCCAGCAACGTCGTCTCGAGCCACGCCTGGCCAAGAGGCACCGCAATGAGAAACTGCCCGAGTATCTGGCCGAACTTCGAGTCGAGGCTCGCTGATGACGAAGTCACATTCAGAAAGCTGAGAAAGCCGGTGATGGCCGAGAACACCGTGAGCAGGGCCGCACCCGCAGCGGCGATATCGAGGGCACGATTGAATTCGGGCTTCGAGGAGCGCAGCGCAAACACGGCCAGGAACAGCGCGCCGATGGCGAGCGAGGCGCTCAGGTTCACAGCGAGTGTGGCCATGGGCAGCCCGAACCGAACCAGTGGGCCCGGGTCAGCGAGGAGGAGGGCTGTCGCGCCCCCGCCGTATTCGAGCCCCAGAATGAGCATGGCAAAGGCGGCTGCGACAAGTGCCGCGGGCCCGGCGATGCGAATCATTTTTGGCACTCATCAACCCTACGTCAGCGTGCCTGTGAAGCTCACCCGCGGGAGGCGGTTGTGGATAACCCACAATTAAACGAGATGAGGGGCTCCGCCTGTGCGGAACCCCTCATTCGGTGAGGCGAAAACTACTTGACTGCAGCCTTGAGCTTGCTACCAGCGCTGATCTTGACCGAGTTGCCTGCGGCGATCTGAATGGCTTCGCCGGTCTGCGGGTTACGGCCGGTGCGAGCGGCACGCGACGTGCGCTCAACAGCGATCCAGCCCGGGATGGTGACCTTGACGCCGTTCGACACCGAGTCGGCGAGGGTTGCGAACAAGGAGTCGAGAACCTCGTTGACAGCGGTCTGTGTCTGGCCCGACGATGCGGCGACTGCTGCTACGAGCTCGGTCTTGTTGAGTGACTTATCAGCCATTTAGTGTCCTCCTCGGACCATTCTGCTGCGTGAGGCAGCAATTGTGTGTCGATCTAGATCTGCGTGAAGCACCGCCGTGGCCCCGAAGGGCCACAGTAGACGGTCATATAACCGTGGAAAACCTACCAGCTTGACTTCGTAATACCCGGCAACTCGCCTCGGTGAGCCATTTCACGAAAACGAACGCGTGAAATGCCGAAGTTCGAGAGGTGACCGCGCGGGCGGCCGTCGACGGCGTCGCGGTTGCGCACGCGCACCGGCGAAGCATCGCGGGGCAGCTTCTGAAGGCCGACGCGAGCCGCTTCACGCGTCTCGTCGGTGCCGTTGATGTCAACGAGCGCCTTCTTGAGCTCGAGGCGCTTTGTTGCCCAGCGGGCAACGATGACCTTGCGCTGTTCGTTTTTAGCGATCTTGCTTGTCTTAGCCATGTGTTACCGCTCCTCTCGGAAGTCGACGTGCTTGCGGATGACCGGGTCGTACTTCTTCAGTACGAGACGGTCGGGGTCGTTACGACGGTTCTTACGGGTCACGTACGTGTACCCGGTACCGGCGGTCGAACGGAGCTTGATGATCGGGCGTACGTCTTGTGCTTTAGCCATTAGATCTTCACCCCACGAGCCTGAATCTCTTTGACGACGGCTTCGATGCCACGAGCATCGATGACCTTGATGCCCTTAGCAGAAAGCGTCAGGTTGACGTTACGTCGAAGTGACGGAACGTAGTAAGTCTTCTTCTGCACATTCGGGTCGAAACGACGCTTGGTGCGTCGGTGCGAGTGCGAAATAGCGTGACCGAAGCCGGGAACGGCTCCTGTCACCTGGCACACTGCGGCCATGATTTTCCTCCAATTACCGTAGAGCGGATGCTCTACCCAAGTTCTCTTGTCGGCACACGCAACCTTGCCCAGAAGTCGTGCAGGGGAGGGTTCGTGTACAAGTGAGCGGAGATACCACTCAACCAGCGACCAAGCCTACGCGAGCATCCATCAGCATGCAACTCGAGGCCCGGATTCATGCGGTTCTAGGCCAATTCTGAACCCTTTCTGGAGGCCCGAGTAGCCTTGAGAGTGTCGGAAGGCAATTGGGTGATGAGTCGAACAGCAACCTCGCGTTCAGCGGCACGGCTCGAGGCGAGGGCCGCACGGGCGGCTGACCCCGCGCGTCGGGCCCAGCCGAACGCGTACCGCCGCTGGTACTCCACCCTTCACCCCTCGTTGCAGCTGATCGGTCTGCAACTCTGGTTGCCGCTCTTCTTCATCGTGGCGTTCTGCCTGTGCTACATAGCCGCCTTCCACGCGCCCCACCCGCATGATGTGCCTGTTGCCCTGGTCGGTTCGACGAGTCAGCAGTTGCAGAGCGACCTCGACAAGGCGATGCCGGGCGTCATCAGCATCCACCAGTTCGACACGGCCGACGAGGCGAAGGCGGCCGTGATCACCGGGCAGGCTGCGGTCGCGTTCGACCCGAGCGATTCGACCATCTACAAGGCCAGCGCCCACCAGTACCAGGTCTCTGCGCTCATCCCGGCCATGATCAGCCCCGTGCTCGCGGCCGAGAAGATCACACCCACCATCGTCGACCTCGCCCCGCTGCCCGCGTACGACGAGTACGGCACCGTCTCGCTCTACCTCATGCTCGCGTGGTGCATCGGCGGCTACATGGTGGCCATGTTCATCGGGTTGATGGGCGCGCCTCTCAGGCATCGCACCCGGATGGCCGTGATCGTGGTGGGCGGAGCGCTGATATCGCTCATCACCAACACCCTTGCCGGCCCCGTCATCGGGGCGGTCGACGGCCACTTCGGCGCCCTCTTCCTCATTGCCTGGGGTTGGATCGTCGCCATCGGGCTCGCTGTCAACGGCGCCAGTTATTTCGCTGGGCGATTTATCGCCGTGCCAGCCATGGTGGTGTTCATCTTCTTGTCGATGCCATCGTCGGGCGCCGCGTACCCGTCATGGTTCATGCCGGAGCCGTTCGCATGGCTGAACAACGTGGTTGTCGGCAGCGGCATCACCGAGATGCTCAAACGGGAACTCTATGGAGTGGGCCCGGGGTTCGTACGCGGAATCGCGATGATGGCGTCGTACGCAGTTGTAGGCCTGATGCTGATGGCTGTGGGCAAGCCGTACCTCGAGTGGCGTCGCGTTCGGCGCATCACCGCGGGTAGATCCACGATGTTCGCCGACGCGAACGCTGCCAACCGCGACTTTCTCATCAGCCAGCGTGACGAGATTCTGGCCCGTCACAACCTGAGCCGAACCGATACCGGCACGATCGAGCTGATACCGATGGATGAACGCGAAACCGACGAGGCGTCAGCAGAAGCCGCGCATCACCGAGACGTGGCCGAATTCGACGATGCGACATCGCCGTCGATGTTTCTCGGCTCGTCGCGAGGCCTCGAGGGCGACGACGAGATTCGGCGCAGCTGACCGGTTCGCAGCTGATTGGTTCAGCGGGCCACTTCGGGCACGCACGCCGAGCAGTAGCCGAAGATGTCGACGACATGCTCAGCCTGACTGAAGCCGTGCAGGCTCGCAACGCTCTTAGCCCACACCTCGACATCGTCGGCCTCGATCTCGACCGCGAGGCCGCAGCTGCGGCAGATGAGGTGGTGGTGGTGGCCCACCGAGCAGGCCCGGTACAGGCTCTCGCCTTCGGGTGACTGCAATGAATCGGCCTCACCCTCGTTTGCCAGGTCGCTGAGAGCGCGGTAGACCGTCGCCAAGCCGATGTGCGAACCTTCGCCGCGGAGGCTCGAGTGCAGGTTCTGCGCGCTCACGAAGCCCATCTGGGTGTCGAGGGCGGAACGCACGGCTTCACGCTGCCACGTATTGCGTTTCATCGTTCACCTCGTTCTCGCGTTGGCGCGTTCTCCACAGGCCGATCAAAGGCCCGAGTTCTCCACAATTTTAGCTCTGAACCCTGCGAGCCAGCGCGCTTCGGCGACTATTGCCCTGTCGCTTCCGACGCGACGCAATGATTCTGCAGACAACGTAGATCAAAAAGGAGATCGTTGTGACATACGGGCTGATGGGAACAGAACCACCCAGGGCGAGCAAGATGCCGCCGACCAGAGACACCACGGCGAAGATCGTGCTGAGAAGCGGCACGATCACAGGCGACGACGAAAGGCGGAGCGCCGCTGCAGCCGGCGTCACGAGAATCGAGAGCACCAGAAGCGAGCCGACGATCTGCACCGAGACTGCGACGGCGAGCCCCAGCAGCAGCATGAAGTACAACGACAGAAAACGTGTCGGCACACCCCGGGCCGATGCCACATCGGCGTCGACACTTGAGAACATCAGGGGGCGCCACACCACCGCAAGCCCGATCACCACCACGATCGAGATGGCGATCAGCGAGTTGAGTCTCGGATTGTCGACCGCGACGATCTGGCCGGTGAGCAGCCCGAACTTGTTTGCCGAACGGCCTGGGTACAGCGTGAGGCAGAGAATACCGAGACCCAGCCCGAAGGGCATGAGAACGGCGATGATCGAGTTTCGGTCTCGAGCCCGTGAGCCGAGCAGGCCAATGAGCGCCGCGGCCACAATCGAGCCGATGATCGAGCCTTCAACGACCCCCACGCCGAACAGCAGGCCTGCTGAGGCCCCGGCGAACGAGAGCTCGCTGATTCCGTGCACGGCGAAGGCCATGTCGCGCGACATGACGAACACGCCGATCAGACCGCCCACCAGCCCGAGCACCGCGCCGGCGATGATCGAGTTCTGCAGCAGCACGAGCAGTTCGCCGTAGTTGGCGAAGTTGAAGATCTGCGACCAGATGTCAGTCACGATGCCGCCCCGCCCATGTTGGTGCCGCGCACATCGTCGTGGTGCCCGTGGGCGCTGTCAGGTGCGCCCACGACGATCACTCGCCCTCTGGTACGGATGACGTCGATGGGTGAACCGTACAGCTCGCTCAGAACCTCGGTGCGCAGAACTTCGTCGGGCGTACCGATGCGAAAGCGCCCTCCCGCGAGATAGAGCACGCGGTCGACCATGTCGAGCACGGGGTTGATGTCGTGTGTGACGAAAAGCACCCCCAGATCGCGGGCCCGACGCTGCTGGTCGATGAGCTCGCTCACCGCACGCTGGTAATTCAAATCAAGTGAAAGGAGAGGCTCATCACACAACAGAAGTCGGGGGTCGCCCGCGAGCGCCTGCCCCACCCGAAGGCGTTGCTGCTCGCCACCCGAGAGCGTCGAGACAGCAACGTTGCCATACGCCGTGGCCCCCACCGCTGCCAGCAGCTCGTCGACCCGGTGGCGGCGAGCTGCCGATGGCAGAGGCAACCCGAACCGGTGGCCGCTCAGCCCGAGGCCCACCAGGTCACGGGCCCGCAGCGGCACCCCGTCATCGGCGAGTTTCTGCTGGGGAATGTAGCCGATGCGCCGGTTGCCGCGCCGAATGGGTTCGCCAAGAAAGTCGACGGTACCGGCGCTCAACTGCTGCTGGCCCAGAATCACCTTCAGCAGGCTGGTCTTGCCCGACCCGTTCGCACCGATGACGGCGATGAACTCGCCGGCTCGCACGGTGAGGTCAAGGCCCGACCAGAGCGTGCGCGCACCGAACGTGAGCGACGCCCCAGAGAGCTGCAGCACCGGTTCACCGGTCGCGGGCGTCGCCGGCACACCCGGGGAAGCCGCGGCAGAGGAGAACGAAGTCATCTAGCGAAGATTACTGCGAAAGGGCGGTCTTCAGCGCGGCCAGGTTGTCGGTCATCCAGCCAATGTAGCTCGAGCCGCTCGGCAGTGTCTCTGTCACTGGCACAACAGCGATCTTCGCTGCGGTCGCCGCGTTCAGCACAGCCTCGGTCTGCGCGCCACTGGTCTGCTCGTTGTACGCGAGCACCGACACCTGCTTGTCACTGAAGAGCGCGAGTGTGCTGGCCAGCACGTCGGGCGCCACATCGGTGCCGTTCTCGATGGCCGTACTGAAGGCGCCGGGGGTCTTGTCGACCAGGCCGATGGCCTGGAGCATGTAGAGCGGCACAGGCTCGGTGATGGCCGCTCCGCGACCAGCGAACGATACCTTCATATCGGCTTCCGTGGCCTCGAGAGCGGTGAGCTTCTGCTTGTAGGCATCGGCATTGGCGGTGAAGGTCGGCGCGTCGGCTGCGTCGAGAGCACCAAGGGTGGCAGCGAGCGAGTCGACGACTTTCTGAACGGTGGGGAAGTCGTACCAGAGGTGCTCGTTGAACTCACCGTCGGCCGGCTTTTGGTCGTAACCCGAGATGTCGGCTGCGTTCAGCACCTTCGCGGTCGGGTTGTTGGCACTCTGCAGCATGGTGTCGACGAAATCGTCGTACCCGGCGCCGTTTTCGATGACGATGGCCGCTTTCGACAGCGACAGCTGATTGCGGGCATCGGCGGCATACTCGTGCGGGTCTTTTGACGGGTCGTCGATGATCGAGGTCACCGAAACCTTGTCGCCGCCGATCTGGGCGGCGATGTCGCCGTACACGTCGGTCGACGCGACGACGGCGATCGGCGTACCGGCCGAGCCTGACGTAGCCCCCGTGCCTGAGGCACTGGTGGAAGTCGAACAACCAGAAAGGGCAAGAGACGTGAGTGCAGCAATCGACGTGATCGTGGCAAGGGTGGTGAATCGAGTGAGACGCATTGAGGGCAATCTAGTGAGAGGAATGGCTGCGCGAAGAAGGCGCCCTCTGATGCTAGAGCTTATTGATAATGATTGTCAAAAGCATCTAACCCGCAACGCCTCAGTCGAGGAGCAGCGCGGGCTCCTCGACGATGGCGGCCACGTCGGCGAGAAAACGCGAAGCCACATCGCCGTCGACCACGCGGTGGTCGAAGCTGGCGCCGAGGGTCGTCACGAAACGCGGGCGTACTTCGCCGTCGACGACCCACGGCTTCTGCTTGATCGTGCCGAGGGCGATGATGGCCACCTCGCCAGGGTTCAGGATGGGCGTGCCCGTGTCCATTCCGAAGACGCCGATGTTCGTCACCGTAATGGTTCCGTCGGCCATGTCTGCTGCCGAGGTTCGACCCTCACGCGCCGTGAGGGTGAGCTGCTCGAGAGACGCGGCGAGCTGCAACAGGGTCTGGCTCTGGGCCTCTTTCACGTTCGGCACGAGAAGACCACGCGGGGTCGCCGCAGCCACACCGAGGTTCACGTAGTTGCGCACGATGATCTCGGTGTCGGTCCACGCAGAGTTCACCATGGGGTTGCGCCGAACTGCCCAGATGATGGCCTTCGCCATGATGAGCAGCGGCGACACCTTCACACCCACGAAGTCGGAAGACGCCTTCAGGCGCTTCACGAATTCCATGGTGCGGGTGGCGTCGACATCGACGAACAGGCTGACATGCGGGGCGGTGAAGGCGCTAGCGACCATGGCCTTCGCGATGTGCTTGCGCACACCCTTCACGGGAATGCGCTCTTCGCGCTCGTCGGCCCACTGCGGGGTCTCGATGTTGTGAAAGACCTTGGCCTGCGATGCGTGGCGAATGACGTCTTCTCGGGTGATGTCACCGATCGGGCCGGTCGGATTCACCTCGGGCAGGCTCACGTCGAGGTCTTTGGCGAGCTTGCGAATGGGCGGCTTGGCAATGACGGGCAGGCCCGTGATGGCGGGCGACTTGTGCCCCACCGGCCGAGTGGCGACAGGCTCGGTACCCGGGGTCACCGACGAAGCGGCCGCGCCCACCCGAGCACCCAACCCACCGGCACCAGCACCAGCACCAGCACCAGCTGCTCCGGCGCTGACCGCAGCACGCTTGAATGGCGTGGCCCGCGGGCGACGCCTACTCGAGACATGACCCTGGCTGCCATACCCCACGAGCACCGAGCCGGAGCCAGCATCGGCCTCGGTCGAAACGATGGCGGGTTCGCTCGAGACCGCCGCGGCGACCTCGGCCACGATGCGCTCGGCTTCTGCCGTGACCGCCGTCTGCGCGGCACCCTCAGCCGACATGGGCGAGGCCTCAGCCGAAGCAGCCAGCACCGCGCCAGCCCCAACCGCGGGGGCGGGCACAGGGGCATCAACACCCGCGCTCGTCACCCGGATGATCGGGGTGCCCACCTCGACAGTGACGCCCTCGCCCACCAGCAGTTCGCCCACCACTCCCTCGAACGGCGACGGCAGTTCGACCAGCGACTTGGCCGTCTCGATCTCGACGATGACCTGGTTCACCGCAATGGTGTCTCCGGCGGCAACCCGCCACGACACGATCTCGGCCTCGGTCAGCCCTTCACCCACATCGGGCAGGCGGAACAGCGATTCAGTCATGTCAACTCCTTCACACAGCCGGGTGCATCCGGCAGCGTTGTCATCGTCAGTAGCCCAGTGCCCGGTCGACCGCTTCGAGCACGCGGTCGGCGTCGGGCAGATAATACGCCTCGACCTTCGACGACGGGTACGGGGTATCGAAACCCGACACCCGAAGCACGGGGGCCTGCAGGGAGTAGAACGCGCGCTCCGCCACCGTGGCGGCGATCTCCGAGCCAACACTCACGGCTCCGGGTGCCTCCTGGCAGACGACCAGTCGACCGGTCTTCTCGACCGACGCCAGAATGGGCGCGTAGTCGATCGGGCTGAGAGAGCGCAGGTCGATGACCTCAACGCTGACGCCTTCGTCTGCCGCCACCTGGGCGGCCTGCAGTAGCGTGGCCACCATGGCGCCGTGGCCGACGAGGGTGACGTCGGTTCCGGTGCGCACAAGGCGGCTCAAATGGAGGCCGGCGGCAGACGACGTGAAGTCGACCGGGCCCTTCGGCCAGTACCTGCTCTTGGGTTCGAAGAACATGACGGGGTCGTTCGAGGCAATGGCCTCCTGGATCATCCAGTACCCGTCATTGGGCGTGCTCGGGCTGACGACGCGAAGGCCCGCGGTGTGCGCGAAGTACGCCTCAGGGCTCTCCTGGTGGTGCTCGACCGCGCCGATGTGGCCGCCGTAGGGCACGCGGATGACCACGGGCATCGGCACCGCGCCCGACGTGCGGTTGGTGATCTTGGCCAGCTGGCTGGTGATCTGGTCGAAGCCCGGGTAGATGAAGCCGTCGAACTGAATCTCGCACACCGGCCGGTAGCCGCGCATGGCGAGCCCCACGGCCGTGCCGATGATGCCCGACTCGGCCAGCGGGGTGTCGATGACCCGCTTGGTGCCGAACTCGGCCTGAAGCCCCTCGGTGACCCGAAAGACACCGCCGAGCTTGCCGATGTCTTCGCCCATGAGAAGAACCTTCTCGTCGGCGGCGAGCGCGGCACGCAGGCCCGCATTGATGGCCTTGGCCAGGGGCATCTCGAGGGGTTCAGCCATCAGATCGCCTCTTTCATCGACAGTTCGTACGCTTCGAGCCATGCCTTCTGCTCGGCGACCAGCGGGTGCGGCTCGGAGTACACCGAGTCGAAGATGGAGGCCAGTGGCGGGGCTTCGAGTTCGAGCGTGCGATGACGCAGGTCGGCCGCGAAACTCTCGGCCTCGTCGGTCACCTCGGCGAAGAAAGCGTCATCGGCCCCAAGACTGCGCAGGTACGCGGCGTACCGGATGATCGGGTCACGCTCGACCCAGTAGGCCAGCTGCTCGAGGGTCTGGTACCGCGTGGGGTCATCAGAGGTGGTGTGCGCGCCGATGCGGTAGGTGACCGCCTCGATGAGCGCGGGGCCCTGGCCCGAACGCGCCTCATCGAGGTGCTTGCGCGTGGCCGCATAGCTTGCCAGCACGTCGTTGCCGTCGATCTGCACGCTCGGCACGCCGAAGCCGCGCGAGCGGAGATAGAGCGGAATACGCGACTGCACTTCGACCGGCACCGAGATGGCCCACTGGTTGTTCTGCAGGAAGAACACCTGCGAGGTCTGGTTGCTCGCCGCGAAGACGAACGCCTCGCTCACATCGCCCTGGCTCGTGGAGCCGTCGCCGAAGTAGGTCATCACGGCGGCGTCGACCGTCGGGTCACCCGTTCCGACAAGACCGTCGAACCCCAGGCCCATGGCGTACCCGGTGGCGTGCAGGGTCTGCGAGCCGATCACCAGTGTGTAATTGCGGAAGTTGCCGTTCGACGGGTCGGTCGCATCCCACCCGCCAAGGCTCACGCCGCGCATCACCTTCACGATGTCGACGATGTCGACCCCGCGAACCAGCGCCACGGCGTGCTCTCGGTAGCTCGGGAACAGTACGTCTTGCGGGCGCGCAGCACGGGCCGAACCCACTTGCGCGGCCTCTTGGCCGTGGCTCGGCGGCCACAGCCCCATCTGCCCCTGGCGCTGCAGGTTGGTGCATTCTTCGTCGAAACGGCGCGTTATGGCCATGTCGCGATAGAACTGCAGAAAATCGTCGTGAGACAGCCCGTCGAGCTGTGAACGGTACTCCTCAGCCGCTTCGGTCGGCGCGAATGTACCGTCGACCGAGAGAAAACGTACCGTTGGCGAAACTTCGACCACGCCGGCTACCTCTGATTTCATATTGGGGACCGCTCTCACCGTACTGGCTGGGCGGCACGCCGCTTTGAGAGGTTCTGAACAATCTCTTCGGTCGAAAGCAGGAGTTTCTCCACAGATTCCGATTCTCCGATGGAGATACGGATGCCCTCGGGGTGAAACGGCCGCGCCATGATTCCGTTGCGGGTGAGAATAGCCACCGCCTCGTTCGTGTCGTCGCCGGTGGCGAGCCACACGAAGTTGCCCTGGGGCTCTGGCACCGACCATCCCTGGGCCGTGAGGCCCTTCCAGATGGTGGTGCGAAGTGCCGCGATGTGCCCCACCCGCTCGAGCAGCTCACCCTCGTGGTCGAGGGAGGCGAGGGCGGCCTGCTGCGCCTGGTGCGTCACCGAGAGCGGGATGCTGGCGCTGCGTGCAGCGTCGATGACGGCTGTCGGGCCGAGGCCGTAGCCGATGCGGAGGCCCGCGAGTCCGTAGGCCTTCGAGAACGTGCGGAGCACAACGAGGTTGGGGTAGCTGGCGAGCAGGGGAAACCCGCTGACGGCGTCGGGGTCGGTCACGAACTCGCCGTACGCCTCGTCGAGGATGACCAGCAGATCGCTCGGCACGAGCGCCATGAACTCGGCGAACTCGGTCTTCGTCACGATGGTGCTGGTGGGGTTGTTCGGGGTGCACACGATGACCAGACGGGTGCGCTCGGTGATGGCGGTGGCCATTGCCGGCAGGTCATGCCCGTGGTCTGGCCGGTTGGGCACCTGCACACTGACGGCACCGCTCATGACGGGCAGCAGCGGGTACGCCTCGAACGAGCGCCACGAGTAGATGACCTCGTCGCCCGCCCCGGCGGCCGCGATGACGAACTGCGCCAGCAGGGCCACCGACCCGGCACCGATGATGACCTGCGACAGGTCGACGTTGTGGCGGTTCGCAAGCCGGGCAGAGAGCTCGGGCGCGAAGCCGTTGGGGTAGCGGTTCAGCACTTCGTTCGCGGCTTGAGCCGCCTTCAGCACGCCCGGCAGCGGGTCGAACGGGTTTTCGTTCGACGAGAGTTTGAACCCACCCTCGACCGTCTTGCCCTGTCGGTACGCGGGCAGCGCAACGATTTCAGGGCGCAGTTTTACCGGGGGAGTGGCAGGTGCGCTCATGCTCGCATCTTACAAGCGCGGCCTGTTGCGACGCCGAATGGTCGCCCGAAAGTACAAGCGAGCACTGGTAGCGAAAGCCGACTGTCTATAAGGTTTTCATTGGCGCCTCACAACGCCGCAGACACTGGGCCCGCGCTCGCGCCGACCCCCGCTCAACGGAGAGACGCATGACACTCACCCCCCGCACCGACCGCGCAGCCACCGCCGCCTCCTCCGAAGCCACCCCCGAGGCCTCCGGATGCACGGTCAGCGCCCTCTGGGCCGGCACCCGCGGGCGCCCCGCGTTTCTGCCGACCGGGGCTCCGGCCCTGTCGTGGCAGGTCGTCAGCGCGAGCAGCGACTGGCGCCAGAGGGCCTACACGCTCGAACTCGAGCAGGGCGGGGCCACGCTCACGGCCGAGGGCACGGGGCCGGTCTCGCAGAGCATCCCGTGGCCTTTCGCGCCTCTGGCGGCATACGCAAGCGCTCGCGTCCGTGTTCGCGTGCGGGGCGCGGCTGCCGGATGCTCGGAATTCAGCCCGTGGACCGAACTGCTCACCGGGCCGTTGTCTGGCGACGACTGGGCGGCGGAGTTCATCACCGCAGAGGGTGCCCCGGGCAGCGTTGCGGATCCCGCTGAGCGCGAGCTCGGCGACGCCCCGAAACCTGCCGAGGGCGAGCCCGGCAGTGCGCCAGAAACCGCCGCGGGCGCCCCCGGCGACAGCCACGAACCGGCCTTGAACGACCCGCGCCCCACCGTGCGCTTTCGCCGGGAGTTCACCGTCGACCGCCCGATTCGCCGGGCCCTGCTCTCGGCCACCGCGCGCGGCGTCTACGAACCGGTGGTGAACGGACAGCTTGTCGGCGACGAGGTGCTGGCCCCCGGCTGGACCTCGTACGACAAGCGGCTGCTCTTTCAGACCTTCGACGTGACCGACCAGATCGTGGCCGGCACCAACGTTCTGGGTGCGACCGTGGCCGAGGGCTGGTACCGCGAGCGCTACGGTTTCGACGGGCGCTTCGCGGTCGGCTACGACGGTCCGGTGGCGCTCAGCATGCAGCTGCGCCTCGAGTATGCCGATGCACCTGCAGACGTCGACCTCCTCACCACCGACTCCTCCTGGAGCACCACCCTCGACGGCCCCACCGTCTCGGCCAGCATCTACCAGGGCGAGACCTACGACGCCCGCCGCGAAGACCTCGCGCTGGCCTCACCCGGAACACCGTTCGCCGACGCGCGGCCCGCCACGGGCATCCGGGTCGACCGCGCCCTGCTGGCCCCGGCGTCGGCACCGCCGGTTCGTCGCATCGAGAGGGTGCGCCCGGTGGAGTCGATCGCCACACCCTCTGGCGGCACCGTGATCGACTTCGGCCAGAACCTCGTGGGCTGGCTCGAGGTGACGATCGATGCCCCGGCGGGCACGGTCATCACCCTGCGTCACGCCGAGGTGCTCGAGAACGGTGAGCTGGGCATCCGGCCGCTCAGATTCGCGAGCGCGACAGACCACTACACCGCGCGGGGCGACGGGCCGGTCAGCTGGAGCCCGCGGTTCACGTTCCACGGCTTTCGTTACGCCGAGATCACCGTGCTGCCGAGCGGCAGCAGCACGCCCACCACAGGCACAGGCCCCGGCACCGGCACCTGCAGCAGCAGCACCCCCACCCCCACCACCCACATCGACCTCGATGCCGTGACGGCCGTCGTCGTGCACAGCGACATGCTGCGCACCGGCCACTTCGAGAGCAGCAACCCGCTGCTGAACCAGCTGCACGAGAACGTGCTCTGGGGCATGCGCGGCAACTTTCTGAGCCTGCCCACCGACTGCCCGCAGCGCGACGAGCGGCTGGGCTGGACAGGCGACATCCAGGTCTTCACGCCCACCGCGAGCTTTCTGTACGACTCGTCAGGCTTTCTGCAGTCGTGGCTGCGTGACCTCGCGCTCGAGCAGGAGGCGAACGGCGGCATCGTTCCCATGGTCGTGCCGGCGCCCATCACGGCGGGCGGTCCCGCGACGGCAGCCTGGGGCGACTCGGCCACCCTCGTGGCCGACGACCTCTACACCCGGTTCGGCGACCGCGCCATTCTGGCCACGCAGTACCCCGGCATGCGGGCCTGGGTCGAGGTCGTGCGCGGGCTGGCCGGCGCGAACAACCTCTGGACGGGCGGCTTTCAGTTCGGCGACTGGCTCGATCCGTCGGCTCCGCCCGAGAACCCGTCGGCCGCCAAGACCGACCCCGACATCGTGGCCACGGCCTACTACTTCAAGTCGACGCGGCAGCTCGCGGCGGCGGCCCGGGTGCTGGGGTTCGCCGAGGATGCCCGGCAGTACGCCGAGCTCGCTGAGGGCATCCGCGCCGCCTTCGTTCGCGAATACGTCACGGCGGGCGGCCGGTTGATGTCGGATGCCCACACCGCGTACGCCATCACGATTGCGTTCGGGCTGGTCACCGACCCCGCCGAGGTGAAGCGCGTTGGGGCTCGCCTCGCCGAGCTGGTGCGGGCGTACGGATACCGCATCCGCACCGGATTCGTGGGCACCCCGCTCATCTGTGATGCCCTCGCGGCCGCCGGCCAGAGCGACGTGGCCTACCGCCTGCTGCTCGAAACCGACTGCCCATCGTGGCTATACCCCCTCTCGATGGGCGCGACCACCATCTGGGAGCGCTGGGACAGCATGCTGCCCGACGGCACCATCAACCCGGGCGAAATGACCTCGTTCAACCACTACGCGCTCGGCGCCGTGGCCGACTTCATGCAGCGCCAGATCGCCGGCATCGCCCCCGGCACCCCTGGCTACGAGACCATCGACATCAGGCCGGTCGTGGGCGGCGGGCTCAGCTCGGCCGGCGCCACCCTCGAGACCGGGTTCGGGCGGGTCGCGGTCTCGTGGAGCATCGAAGGCAGCACCTTCACGCTGGCAGCGAGCATCCCGGCCAACAGCAGGGCACGGGTCTGGATGCCCGGCAGCACCACTGCGGTCGAAGTTGGCAGCGGCGACCACACCTTCAGCACGGCCCTCGCGCCGCAACCCGAGGCGCCGCGCACGTTCGACCTCGACTCCTCGCTGGCCGACATCGTCTCGTCGCCCGCCGCGAGCGCCGTCGTGAAGCGCGTCTTCGCCGAGACCGGCTACTTCATCGGCCTCGGCTGGACAGACTCGGGCCGCTGGCTCACCGACAGCCGCCTGGGCTCGTCGCTCGTCATGTTCTCCGACGCCAACAAGAAACTGCTCGCCGACGCCCTCGCCACCCTCCGCTGAGCCGCTGCTACGGAAGGGCGATCAGGCGCACCGCGATGTACTGGCGGCGCGGCAGCGGCACGCGAAACGAGCCACTGAAGGCGCCGGTGAGGCGCTCGGTGGTCATGTTCCAGGTGTCGATGACATCGACCGAGTACCGGCGACCCGCGGGCGCCGTGATGTCGCGGTAGCTCGGCCGATTGAAGCCGAAGTACGCGATTCGGTAGTCGTCGCCGGCGCCACCCCACGGAACATCCCAGTCGCCCGGCAGCGGGTCGAGCACGCCGTTCGGCGCCGACGCGATGACCGACGCCAGAAACGCGATGCGCTCGGGCGACGACCCCACGAGCACGCCGCCCTTCGACCACCACAGTTCGTCGCGGTCGTTCAGGTATGTCTCGCCGTGCCCCACGTAGCCGCCGCGCACCGCGCCCTCCCAGAACCGGCGCACCATCTCCTCGCCGGTGATGTTGCCCCAGCCCTGGTCGATGTCGCCCTCATAGGCGCACTCGTCGATGACCACCGGCTTGCCCCACTGTTCGCGCCAGGCATCCGTGTTCTCTGAGGTGCGGTACACGTCGATGCGCTGGATGCTCGAATGCGTCACCCAGGGCCTCGAGTAGTCGTAGAAACCGAAGCAGTTGTGTATCGACAGCAGGTGCCCGGCGGGGTCGTTCGAGGTGATGACCCCGGCCATCCGCTCCCAGTCGTCGCCCTTCTTCGACCAGAGCAGGTCGTATTCGTTGGCGAGTGACCACCACACCGCGCGGTATGCACCGAGCCGCCTGACCACGTATGACACGAACCGGTCGTCTGCCGCGCGGCCCATGTCGGAGAACCCCCAGCGGTCGTACGCGTGAAAGAGAATGAGGTCGGTTTCGATGCCCAGTGCCTGAAGCTGCAGGATGCGCCCCTCGAGGTGCTCGAAGTACGCCGGGTTGAACCGGGTGTAGTCCCAGCCGTCGTCAACAGATCCTTCGTACGGGTAGAGCTCGGGCTCGTTCGCATTGAAGAGGTACGACTTCGGAAACACGCACATTCGCACCTTCGTGAACGCCGTCTCGGCGAGGGTGGCGAGGGTCTGCTCTTCGAGGGCGGCTGTCTGGCTCGTCCACGCGTACGCCGTGGTGCCGATGGGCAGGTAGCGCGTGCCGTCGGCGTACGCGAAGTGAAAGGTGTCGGCCACGCGTACGGGCCCCCGGATGCCCGGCTCGGCCGGCCCCGCAACAAAACTGCCCACCAGACCGTCGAGCGACCGGGCGTTCGACGCGGTAGTGAAACTCCACTCGCCTTCGGCCTCTGGCATGAACCGGATGCCGTACCGGCCGCCCCCGTCGTAGAAGCCGCCCACCCGAACGCCGCCAGCACCGCCAGCACCGCCCACCCGAACGCCGCCAGCACCGCCAGCCGCGCCAGCCGCGCTACCGCCGCCAGCCACGTCACCGCCGCCCACCCACGTGAACACGGCCGTCAGCTCTACATCGACGAACGGATTGCCGTGCGACGGCCCCTCGAACACGATCTCGAACGGCGCCCACACGCTGCAGACCCCGGCGTACGAGAACACGGCCGAGGCCCGCTGCACCCCGAGCTCTTCGTAGTCGCCCTGCGGCACGATGGCGGGCGCCTCGACCCGCACCCGCGGCGTAGCCGACTCCACCGCGGCGAGCGCGGCCCACAGTTGAGCGGCCCGTGCCTCGTCGAGCGCGCCGCCGCCGAACGCAGCCACCTGCGCGAGCGACAGCGCCCGCATCTGCAGCAGCAACGGCGAGTTCGTCACCCCGGGCAGGTAGGCCTGCAGCAGGGCGCGGGCCTCCTCGTTGTCGAGCACATCGCTCAGCGTGGATTCGGCCGTGTACCCCACAGTTCTAGTCTTCGCTTCCCACATAGTCGAACGACGAGAACGCCACGCTGCCGGCGGTGGCGTAGAGCCCCACCACGCGCCCGGTGAACGACGCCGCGGTCTCCGCCGTGAGGTAGCGACCGTCGAGGTCGGCGAGGTGCACCACGGCGTCGCCGACGGATGCCCAGAGCAGCACTCTGTCGCTCGACATCGCCCGGGGCGAGAAGCCTCCACCGGTGTTGACCGAGTCGAGGTGCAGCGTGACGGGCCCCGCCGGCAGCGTGGCTTCGAACGTCTGCTCGAACCCCGAGAGCCGGGCGCGGGCCACGATGCGGTTGCCCGTCTCGCCGCCTGCCGCACCGCCCGCCGCGCTGCCAGCGGCGTCGCCAGCCTCGCTGCCCGTCACCTCGATCTCGTAGTGGTGGTCTTCGTCGTAGCGGGCGGCGAGGCCGCCGGTGCCGCCAGCGGCGTCGACCACGGTCGTGAAGGCGGCGGTCTGGTTGAGCTGACGACGACCCACGAAGGTGGGGCGCGGGTCGTCGAGAGTCGATCCGTCGGAGTCGATGACGAGCCAGCCGGGCCGTGCGGTGAGCGAGGCCACCGAGGTGGTCTCGCGGCGAATGGCGAGCCACCCGTCGTCGAGCACGGGCACGGGTGCGGCATCCAGAGCCGGCGTCGGCGTCGGAACTGAGGCAGCGCCCGCAGAAACCGACTCCACAACAGCACCCTCAGCGCCGAACGTCAGCGCGTACGACGTGCTGCCCGCCCGGGGTCGCAGCACCACGGGCTGGGCGACGGGCCAGCCGTCGACCCACTCGATGCTCGACACGAACGTCTCGCGCCCGAGGGCCGAGAACGCCTGAGTGCCGCCGCGCGGCCGCATGCCGAGCAGCACGATCGAGGTCTGGCCGTCGGGTGTCTCGACGAGGTCGCCGTGGCCGGTGTTCTGAATGGGCCGGTTGGTGCTGCGCGCGCTCAGAAAGGGGTTGCCCGCGAAACCCTCGAACGGGCCCTCTGGCGACGTGCCGCGCGCGATGCTCTCGCCGTGGCCGCGCTCGGTGCCGCCCTCGGCGATCATCAGGTACCAGAACTCCCCTCGCCGGTAGAGATGGGGTGCCTCGGGAAACTTCAGGCCCGTGCCGGCCCACAGCGAACGCGGCTCTTCGAGCGCGACGCCCTTGACCAGGTCGACCTTCACCTGTTGAATGCCGAGGTGCTTGCCGAGGTCGGGGCCCTTCGTGATGAGGCCGGAGAAGGTGACGTACGCCGTACCCTCGTCATCCCAGTTCAGGTCGGGGTCGATTCCTTCGATGCCCTCGAGAACGATGCCGTCGCTCCAGCGGCCCGCCGGGTCGGTGGCCGTGTAGAGCATGCAGCCGCGGCCCATGGCGATCGTGACGATCACGTAGAAGAGCCCATCGCGGTACCGGATGGTCGGGGCCCAGACTCCGCCGGCCGTGACCACGTTCTCGAGCTCGGCCTGCTCCATACGCGTGATGACGTTGCCGATCTGGCTCCACGTGACGAAGTCGGTGCTGTGGTAGACGGGGATGCCGGGCAGGTACTCGAAGGTCGAGGTGACAATGTAGTAGTCGTCGCCGACCTTCACCACGCTCGGGTCTGGGTTGAAACCCGGGATCAGGGGGTTCGGGTACTCCGTCATGACAGCAGTTCCACTTCTTCGGTGTGCGGGAGGGTACCGACCGAGGTGCCGATCGACACGGCGAACGTGCCGGCCTCATACTGCCAGCCGGCGTTCCAGTACGCGAGAAGCCGCACGGGCACGGTGACCGTGACCCGCTCGGAGGCGCCTGCAGGGAGCTCGACCGGCGCGAAACCGACCAGCCAGCGAACCGGGCGGTCGACCGCAGAACCGGGTCGGGAGACGTACACCTGCACAACGTGTTTGCCGGCGCGCGCACCCGTGTTGGTGACGGTCAGCGAGGCCTCGAAGTCGCCACCGGGAACCGCCGTGGGCGTCACCGCCGCGTCACTCGTGCTGAACGTCGTGTAGCCGAGGCCGTGACCGAACTCGAATGCGGGCGTGACACCGGCCTTCAGCCAGGCGCGGTACCCGATGTGGATGCCTTCGGCGTAGACCAGCTTGCCGTCGACCTGGTTGGTGTCGAGCACGGGCACGTCGGCTGTGGCGGCAGGCCAGGTGGTGGGCAGGCGCCCACCCGGCTCGACGAGCCCGGTGAGCACGTCGGCGACAGCGTTGCCGAACTCCTGGCCACCGAAGTAGCCCACGAGCAGGGCGGCCACGTCGCCCTGCCAGGGCAGCAGCACCGGCGCACCCGCGTTGACGACCACCACGGTGCGGGGGTTCACGGCCGCGACGGCCCGAACCAGGGCATCCTGATGCCCGGGAAGAGCGAGCGAGTCGCGGTCGTAGCCTTCTGACTCGACACGGGAGTTCGTGCCCACCACCACCAGGGCGACCTCGGCGCTGCGGGCGGCTTCGACAGCCTCGGCGATCAGCGCGGCCGGGTCGGCATCGTCGGGCTCGACGCCGAACGTGAAGGCGAGGGCACCCGACAGAGCGCCGTCGCCACCGGCGATCTCGTATTCGATGCGCAGGTCAACAGGCTTTCCCGCTTCAACCGAAACCGGGGCCGAGGTCGACGGCGGCGAGAGAAAGGCGGCGCCGAGATCGGTTCCCTCGGCCTCGACGGTGTCTTCGACGAGCAGAGTGCCGTCGACCCACACACGGCCCGTGCCCACGGCCGAGAAGCCGAGGCGAATCACGCCCGACTCGGCCGGCGTGTAGGTGGTGGTGATGTCGAGCAGCGCCGACTCACCGATGGGAGCGGTGCCACCGAACCAGATGAGCGACGTGGCCTGGCGCACCTCGCTCAGCAGCACGGTGCCGTCGGCCGCGAGGAAGCGGGTGAGAACTCCCGGTTCAGCGGTACCCGTCACCGTGAGGGTCTCAATCGGCAGGGCAGCGATGCCCTCCTGAACCACTGCACCGACCGAGTAGCTGACCGGCACACCGGGCAGGGCCGACCGGATGCCCTCCAGCGGTGACACCACATGTTCGGGTATCACCGTGGCGCTGCCGCCGCCCTGGCTGCGGGCGTACTTCGCATTGTGACCGATGACGGCCACCGAGCCGATCTCGCTCGGGTTCCACGGCAGTTCGCCGTTGTTCGTGAGCAGCACGGTACCGGCCGCAGCGGCCTCGCGAACGAACGCGATTCCGTCTTCGACCAGCACGGGGGCGGCGACCGCGGGCTCGAAGCCCTCGAGCGCGCCCACCCGGGCGGCGAGCTGCAGCAGGCGCAGCACTTTGCGGTCGATCGACGATTCGTCGACCTCGCCGGCGCGAACGGCAGCCACCAGGGCGTCGCCCCAGGCACCGACCGGCCCGGGCATGGCGAGGTCTTGCGAGGCGTTGGCGCTGGCGATGCTGCGAACACCCGTCCAGTCGCTGATCACGACGCCGTCGAAACCCCATTCGCTGTTCAGCGGGGTCTCGAGCAGGTCGTTCTCGCTGGCGGTGACCCCGTTGATGAAGTTGTACGAACTCATGACCAGCCACGCGTGGGAGTCGACGATGGATTTCTCGAAGGCCAGCAGGTAGAGCTCACGAAGGGCGCGGTCATCAACGACCACGTCGATCGTGAAGCGGTCGTTCTCCGAGTCGTTCGCGACGAAGTGCTTGGGGGTCGCGCCGACACCGTTCGACTGCACGCCGGTCACATAGGCTGCGGCGAGCTCCGCTGTCAGCACAGGGTCTTCGCTGAATGCCTCGAAGTGCCGGCCACCGAGGGGCGAACGGTGCAGGTTGATGGTCGGCCCGAGCACCACGTCGACACCCTTGCGGCGGGCCTCGACGGCGGCGGCGGCACCGTAGCGGGCGGCCATCTCGTTGTCCCAGGCTGACGACAGTGTCGTCGCCGACGGCAGGCTGAGCGAGGGGCTCCGTTCGTCCCACACCTCGCCGCGCACGCCGGAGGGGCCGTCGCTGACGAGAATGCGGCGCAGGCCGATCTTGGCCATGGGCCAGGTTGTCCAGAAGTCGCGCCCGGTGAGCAGCAGTATCTTCTCATCGAGGGTCAGCTCGGCCAGAAGGGCGTCGAGCCGGTCGTCGAGTACGGCGACGCGGTGCGCATCGACCAATTCGTAAGTCACGGGTTCTGCTTCTCTCTGTGGTTTTCGGTGAGGTTCGTGGTGAAGAGGCGCACATCCCAGGGCCCGAACGTGACCGCGGCGCCTTCGGCGAGCACGGTGTCGTCGAGCAGGTCGCGAAGGCCCGTCGGTGCGCTGGCCGACAGCGACTGCCACGACCAGTTGTGCACCACGAAGATGCGGTCGCCGGCGGCGGTCGATGAGCTCGCCACCGTGATGCTGGGCGGCAGGTCGGCCCAGCCGGCGATGGGTTCGGGAACCAGCCAGCGCATCAGTGCCTCGGCGAGCGACTGGTTCGGAAGCGTGCCCACCACAGTCACGTCTCCGATCCCGTGCGTGCGAGTCGTGATGGCCGGCCACTGGCCGAAGTGCGGGTGTTCGTAGCTGACGAGCGGGGTGGCATCGGTGACGTTCAGGCCGTCGATCCACGCCGTCGCGCGAGCATCGGTGGGCAGGTCGAACGACGTGTCGCCCTCGGGGTCGGCCACCGACAGGGCGATGTCGGAGTTCAGGTTCGCAAACTCGTCGTACCAGATGCCCGACGCGTCGGTCAGCAGCGCCGGCTTGACCTCGACGCGGGCACGGCCCTCGCGGTCGGCGTACGCCGTGCGCGGCCCGAGAACGAGGTGTCCGCCGGCAGCAGCGTAGGCGTCGAGCCACTCGAGTTCGTCGTCAGCCGCCGTAAAGAAGGCTGGCACGACGAGTACCGGATGCTCTGCCGCGAACCCGCGCGCGGTCGTGGTCGCTCCCCGAGACGCGAACAGCTGCTGCGGCCGCACGAGGCGAACCTGCACCCCGGCGTCGAACGCCCCCCGGTAGAACGAGGCCACGATGCGGCGGTAGGAGTCGGTGTCGAAGAACTGCCCGGGCGCTTGGAACGGCGCCTGTGAAGAAAGCGCCCACTTGCTGTCGGAGTCGTACAGAATGGCGATGTCGGCATCCGGAATCGACGCGGCAACGGCCTCGCCGGCCTTGGTGATCTCGGCGCCGAGCTCGGCGATCTCGGCGTAGGTGCGGCCGGGAACCTGGCTGTGCGGCAGAATTCCGCCCCAGTACGTCTCTGCCCCGAAGTGCAGGGTGTGCCAGTGCCAGTACTCGATCATGCGGGCGCCGCGCGAGATGAGCGCCCACGCCGCCTGCTTCCACTGCCCGTCGTAGGGTGAGAAGTTCAGCTGCGACCAGCCGATCGACGAGGCGTTCGTCTCGGTGATCAGAAACGGGCCCTGCTTCGACGAGTACATGACATCGGCGAGGTGAAAGAGCGCCCAGGTGCCCTTCACGATCCAGCCGTTCTCGCGCGCAGCGCTGCTCGGGTGCTCGAGTGAGTCTTCCATCTCGTAGTACGCGTTGCCCGAGGCGATGTCGAGGCGGGCAGAGAGCTCCACATCTTCGACGCCGAGCTGGTCGTACGAGATGCAGGTGGTGACGAACTTCGTCGGCGCGACCAGCGTGCGCACGATGTCGGCCTGCCATCCGATGAATTCGGTGACGAGTTTCGCCTGAAACCGGCGCCACGCCAGGTCGTACTGCGGCTGAAAATTGCCATCGGGGCGCCACAGGTCGGCCCACGTCGAGAGCCGGTGCGACCAATAGACGAGGCCCCACTCGGTGTTGAGTGTCTCGACGTCGCCGTAGGTGTGTCGAAGCTCGTCGACGAAGCGCTGAAAGACGCCTTCGTTGTAGAGCAACCGGATGCCCGGCTCATTGTCTACCTGAACACCGAACACCGCGGGGTGGTCGGCGTAGCGACCGATCACCTGGCGAATGATGCGCTCTGCATAGAAGAGGTACGCGGGGTTGGTGAAATCCATCTCCTGGCGCATGCCCCAGCCCATGGGCTTGCCGGTTTCGACGTCGGCCGCCACCTCGGGGTGCAGCCGCTTCATCCACATCGGGATGGCATAGGTCGGCGTGCCGAGAATGACTCCGATGCCGCGCGCGTGCGCCGCATCGAGCACGGGTTCGAGCCAGTCGAGGTCGAAGACGCCCGGTTCGGGCTCCCACGTCGACCAGACCGACTCGCCGACACGAATGACCGTGAATCCGGCCGCCTGCATCAGATCCATGTCGGTTTCGAGACGCGGGCTCGGCTGGTATTCGGCATAGTAGGCCGCACCGAAACGGATCGCCGGGGCATCCTTCTCGGTGTCGTTGTCGTGTGCCATCTAGAGCACGCCCGCCTGCAGGTTCTGCTCGGCCTGAACCGCGAGCAGTCGCTGGCGATCGGCGCGGCGCTGCTCCTGCCGCACCGGGTCGGGCACGGGCGCGGCGAGAAAGAGCCGCTGGGTGTACGGATGCTCGGGGCGGGCCGTCACCTGGTCGGCGTCGCCCCACTCCACGATCTCGCCGTGGTACATCACTGCGACGCGATGGCTGAGGCTGCGCACAACCGCAAGGTCGTGCGACACGAAGAGGTAGGCGACGCCGGTGCGCTCCTGAATCTCTTTGAACAGCTCGAGCACGCGGGCCTGCGTCGAGAGGTCGAGCGCCGACACGGGCTCGTCGCAGACGATCAGGCGCGGCTCGAGGGCGAGGGCGCGCGCGATGGCGATGCGCTGGCGCTGGCCTCCGCTGAACTCCCGCGGCAGACGGTCTGCGGCGCTGGTGGGCAGGCCCACCTGGTCGAGCAGGTCGCGCACCCGCTTCGAGGCGTCGCGCTGCGAGACCTTTCGAACGGTTAGGGGCTCGACGAGAATCTGTTCGATCGTCAGCGACGGGTTGAGCGAGGTGTACGGGTCTTGAAAGACCACCTGAATCTCGCTCGACAGCGCGCGGCGCTCACCTCGGCTGAGGTGCGCGATGTCTTTACCCCGATACAGGATGCTGCCGCTGGTCACCGGCGCCAGCCCCAGCACTGCGCGGCCGAGGGTGGTCTTGCCCGAACCCGACTCGCCCACGAGGCCCACGGTCTCGCCGGGACGAATATCGAGCGACACTCCCTTCAGGGCGCGGAACGGCTCTTTTCGAAAGCCTTTGATCGGGTAGTCGACGACCACGTTCGTGATGTCGAGCAGCACATCGGTCACTTGGAGGCTCCTTTACCAATGGTTTCGAGCACGATGGTCTCGACCGAAGGGGTGTCTTGTAATGGCTCGCGCGCATCGCCGTCTTCGAGAATCGCCTCGAACAACGACTGGGTGTACGGATGCTCGGGCTGGGCGAAGATCGTACGCACTGGCCCCGTCTCCACGATTCGCCCGTTGCGCATCACCGAGACGCGGTCGCAGAGGTCTGCCACCACGCCGAAGTTGTGCGTCACGAGCACGACGCCCATGGTGAGCTCGCTCTGCAGTTCGCGGAGCAGATCGAGAACCTCGGCCTGAACCGTGACATCCAGAGCCGTTGTGGGCTCGTCGGCAATGAGCAAGTCGGGATTGCACGACACGGCGCCGGCGATCAGCACACGCTGGGCCATGCCACCGGAAACCTCGTGCGGGTACGCCGTGAACGTGCGCTCCGGGTTCGGAATACCCACGCGGGCGAGCAGCTGAAGGGCACGCGCGGTGGCCTCTTTCTTGCTGAGGCCGAGGCAGACGCGCATGGGCTCGACCAGCTGGCTGCCGATGGTGAACGAAGCATCGAGGTTCGACATGGGCTCTTGCGGAATGTAGGCGATCTTCTTGCCGCGAAGGGCCGTCATCTCTTTCTCGCTGGCCTTGGCGAGGTCTTTGCCCTCGAAGAAGATCGAGCCGCCCACCACCCGGCCGCCGTCGGGCAGCAGACGGAGGATCGACCAGGCGGTCTGCGTCTTGCCCGAACCCGACTCGCCGATCAGACCGTGAACCTCGCCGCGGCGAACCACGAGCGACACATCGTTCACAACGGTCGTGACTGAGCCATCGGCTTGGTCGTAACCCACGGCGAGGTCGGTGATGCGCAGAAGTTCTTCGCCCAGCGCGGCCTCAGTGCGGGCATCGTCGGGGTGGCTGACCACGAGCTCGTGCTCGACGAGAACCTGGGCGCGCTTCGTGGCTCCGCGGCGCTTCTTACTGCCGGAGCTGCGCTCGAGCTCGTCGCGCATGGCGTTGGCGAGCAGTGTCAGCGCGACCGAGGTGAGGGCGATGGCCAGGGCCGGCCAGAGCAGCAGAGTGGGGTTCTTGTAGATGTTCGCGAAGCCGTCGTTCAGCATGCTTCCCCAGCTGGGCACGTTCGTGTCACCGAGGCCGAGAAATTCGAGGCCCGCCTGAATGGCGATGGCGATACCGGTGATCATGGCGGCCTGAATGATGATGGGCGCGCGAACCACGGTGAAGATGTGCCGCGCAATGATGCGTGCGTCGCTGAGGCCAGAGACCCGCGCCGCGTCGACGTACAGTTCGTTGCGCACGGCGGAGACAGAGGCGTAGACGAGCCGAAAGAAAGCGGGGGAGATGAGAACGCCGAAGATGCCCATGGCGAGCCACATCGACGGGCCGAGAACCGCACGGGCAGCCAGCAGCACCACGAAGCCGGGCAATGCCATGACCAGACCGGCGACCCACGACGAGACCGAGTCGAACCATCGGCCGAAGTACCCGGCGATCAAGCCGCTGGTCACACCGATGACGGCGGCCACCACGAGGGTGACGAGGGCCCCGGCGAGGCTGAATCGACTGCCGTAGAGCAGCCGGGCGAGAACGTCGCGGCCGGCACTGTCAGCGCCGAGCGGATGCGCCGCCGAGGCGTGGGCGAGAACATCCTGAAGCGACGCGGCGTTCGGGTCGGCCGACGTGATGACCCCGGCCAGAATGGCGCTCAGCACGATGAGCGCGAGAAAGATCATCGCGACGAGGCCAGAGGGGTTCTTCAGCAGGCGGCGAAAAAGACTGATGCGCGCGGAACGCTCTTCTTCGGCCACTGTGAGGGTGGGGCCTTGCAGCGGTATTGCTTGAGTCATGAGAGTCGCACTTTCGGGTTGAGAAAGCCCTGCAGCAGGTCGATGATCAGGTTCACGACGACCACGATGATGGCCGTTGCCACAACGAGCCCCATCACGAGCGGAATATCACCCTGGGTGGTGGCGATGACCGCCACCTGGCCGAGGCCCGGGATGGCGAAGATCTGTTCGATGATCACTGCTCCACCGAAGAGGCCGACGAACTGCACCGCGAGAATGGCCAGAGCCGGGCCGCCGGCGTTGCGCAGAACGTGTTTGTAGACCACGCGGGTGTTGGAGAGGCCGCGGCTGCGCAGGGTACGAACGTAGTCCTGGCGAAGGGCATCGATGACCGAGCCGCGAATCTGTTGGGTGACCCCGGCGATACCGCCCAACGCGAGCGCAATGATCGGCAGTGTCACGGTGGCTGCCCAGCCACCGGGCGACGTCGCGAACTGCACGAAGCCCGTCGGCTTGAATATCTTGAGGTCGATGGCGAAAACGGTGACCAGGGCGAGGGCCACAAGAAATCCGGGAATGGCGAAGCCCAGAATGGTGAAGATCTGCACGACCCTGTCGACCCAGCCGCGGCGGGTCGCCGCCAGTACGCCCAGAATGACCGAGACGATGGCCGAGATGATGGTCGCGCCGATCACCAGCGAGAGGGTGACCGAGAGCCGCGAGGTGATCGCGGCGGTCACGGGCTGCGAGGTGAACCACGACGACCCGAGGCTACCGGTCACGGCATGGCTCAGCCACTGGCCGTACTGCACGAACAGCGGCTGATCGAGGCCGAGGGCGTGCGCCTTCTGGGCGACCGTGGCCGCCGTGGCCGACTGCCCCAGAATGCGGCGGGCGATGTCGCCGCCGCCGAGGTAGAGCAGCAGGTACGCCACTGTCGAGATGACGAAGATGAGAATGACGCCTGACAGCAGTCGTCTCAAGATGAATCTGATCACCGGTGATCCTCGGAGTCGGTCGGTCTGGCGGGGCGGGGGCCTCGGGCGAGAACCCCGCACCGCCAGACCTAGCGGGTGAAGCGGGTTATGAGATGGGCGTGAAGTTCCACAGGTACGGGTAGGCGTTGTCGGCCTGCACGGTCACCTTGGTGTGGGCATCTGTGGCGAAACTCGACTGCATGCGGTACCACGGTGCGAACCAGGCGTTGTCGACGACGTACTTGTTCAGGTCTTTCACGGCCTGGTCGGAGTCGGCCTGGCTGCCGTTGTGGATCTTCTCGATGAGCGCATCGACAGTGGCATTCTGGGTGTGATACGAGTTGAACGTCGCGTTCGGGGCGATCGAGAACTGAATGAGCGCCCAGTCGGGGTCTTCCTGCAAGATGAAGTAGTAGCTCCCGTATTTCGGTGCCAGAACGTCAGAGATGTAGTTGTTGCCCGCGTCGGTGAAGTTCACGGTGATGCCCACGTCTTTCAACTGCTGTGCGTACAGCGTGAAGACCGCGGTTCCGAGAAGCGACGTACTCGGCATCTGCAGCGTGAGCCCGTTCGCATAGCCAGCCGCGGCCAGCAGGGCCTTGGCCTTGGCCGGGTCGTACGTGTACGCAGAGTCGAGCGCGGGGTCGTAGCCGACAGATGTCTTCGGGAAGATCTGCGAGGTGGGTGTTCCGTAACCCTGGCCGACGGCCTGCAACAGGGCCTTGGTATCGAAGGCGTAGTTGATCGCCTGGCGAACGCGCACGTCGCCGAGCGCGGGGTTCGAAGTGCCGTCGCGGTCGATCAGCATCAGACCAGTCCAGTTCAGCTCAAGTGGATTGATCGTGAATCCCGCTGCCGTGATCTGGTCGAGGTCGTTGTTGCTTGCCGTGTTCGTCGCGTTGACCTGGCCGCCCTTGATGGCGTTCAGCAGAGCGGTGGCGTCGGAGAAGACACTGAGCGTGAGGTTGTCGTAGTGAACGTCAGCGGGCTTCCAGTAGTTCGGGTTCTTCTCGAACACATAGCTGGTACCCACGACAGTTTTTGCAACGTCGAGAATGTAGGGGCCCGAACCGACAGGGTTCGTGGCGACATCGGCTTTCGTGAAGGCAGCCGGGCTCTCGACCATGCCGGCGTTTCGGGTGAGGTTACTGAGAAGCGAGGGGTCGGAGGCCTTGAGAGTGATGGTCACGGTGCTTGTGTCGGTGGCGGTGGCGTCTGCCACGGCCGCGAGATACGACTTGTTGGGCGAAGTGCCATCGCGAAAGCGAAGCAGGTTCTGCGCCACGGCGCTGGCATCGAGGGCCGTACCGTCGGTGAACTTCACGTCTGTGCGCAGTTTCAGCGTGAGAACGGTCTTGTCGGCGTTGTAGGTGTAATCGGTGGCGAGGTTCGGCGCGATCGAGCCGTCGGGGTTTCCGCGCAGCAGGGAGTCGTACACGGCCTGGCCGTAGGGCGACTCGTTGGCCCAGTTCAAACCTGACGCTTCGAACGTCGTCGCAGGTACCAGAACACCCAGGGTGAGTGTCGTCGGTGAGCCACTCGAGGAGTCACTGCCGCCTGCTGCGCAACCGGTGAGCCCCAGAGCGACGACGGCAGCGATAGCCGTCAGCCTCTTCCATCGGAACATCTTTATTCCTTTACAAAACGGTAATCCGCCGTCGGACTACATCTGAAAAGCGAAGGTAACACAAAAAGCGAGTGACCACTAGGTTTTCAAAAGAAAAGGGTGAACCCGCAGATTCGAGGTCTGCTGAGAAGCCTCACGCGCATGCTGAATCTTGTTACTCTTCATGGCATGACACTCACGGGCAAGCTTCGCGGTAGCTACGCCAAAACCTCGCTCAGGCGACGGGAGATCGTCATGGCCGGGCTTGAAGTCTTCGCGACCTCCGGGTATCGCAGCGGCTCGCTCCGCGAAATCGCCGAACGCGTGGGAATGAGCCAGGCCGGCCTGCTGCACCATTTCTCGAACAAGTCCGAGCTGCTTGCAGCGGTTCTCGAAGCCCGCGACGACGATGCGCGAATGCGCGTGCCGCTCGACAGCGCGGGAATCGAATTGATTCGCGGGCTCGTCGAACTCGTGCGATACAACGCGAGCATTCCCGGCCTGGTCGAGCTGCACTGCGTTCTGTCTGCCGAGGCGACCGACCCCGAGCATCCGGCGCACCAGTACTTCATCGCCCGCTACCAGTGGAGCATCGGGATCTCGACAGAGGCCTTCGCCGACATGAAAGAGCGCGGGCAACTCGTCGATGGCGTCGACCCGGCGAGCGCGGCCCGCTCGCTCGTCGCACTGATGGATGGGCTGCAGGTGCAGTGGCTGCTCGACCGCACATCGGTCGTGATGGTCGACGAAGTGCACGCGTATGTGGCGCGATTGTTGTCAGTACCGTTGTAGACGCACCGCCGTCGACGCGCCGCTACGCCGTGTGAAGCGCGAGCTTGGCGAACAGGTCGTCGAACATGAGCCGAACGTCCAGCCGCGTGTAGACCCTGATCGGTCGGCCCACTCCGCTGAACGTCGTACTGCCGTCGGCCTCGATGCGCGGTGCGGGCACAGTGGCGTAGGTGCTCGATGACGGATCGGCCTGAAACGACGACTGCAGCGCGGTGAGCAGCACCAGCGGGCTGTCGCCGTAGATGTAGGTTTCGCCGAGCATCACGTCGTGCGATGCCGCCATGTCGACGACCGAATGGATGCTCTGGTAGAGCAACTCGCCCACCGCCCCGCACGGCCGTACCCGCAACTCGAGTTCGGCGTTCGACATCAGCGTCTGCCGGTACGCGTCACGCGGAACCTGCCACACGTCGAGCTCCGACTCGTTGAAGACCACCTGCGCGGCCGCGATGTCGATGTTGAGGTTGTACTCCACCGCGTCAGCGCGCGGCGGTTCGACGGCGAGGGCCGGATGCTCGTTGCCGCCGATCCACACCACCGTGAGCCGCCCGGCGATGCGTGGCTCGAGCAGAAACGCGCTGGCCAGCTCGGTGAGCCCGGCGCCGCACGCAATGTACAGCGGCAGGTCGGTGTCGTCACGCATGGCCTCGGCCACGATGGCCCGCGCACCCGCGGAGTCGTGCGGGGTGCGGGCGTCGGTGAGGGCGACATTGCTGCCGGCCACGACGGCGAAACGGGCATCCAGCCCCAACGCCTGGAGCACCTCGCGGGCCCGCATCACAGCGTTGTCGGCCGTCGTCTCTGACGGGTCGAACGGGTCGCCCGGCCGCAGGTGCGAGCCGATGATGGCCCGGATGTCGACCGAGGGTGACAGAACGTGATGCGCGAGCTGAAAGAGGCCGTCAGGGTCTCCCGAGTAGTCATTGTCGAGAATCAGGCGCATGCGGGGTGGGGTCATGGTTGACAGCATAAGCGCGCTCGTGACAAGCTTTGTAAATTACTTCACTAGTGAATAGGTATGCAATCGATGTTAGCCACTGATCTCGAGCAGGTCGAGGTGTGGCGCGCTCTGCGCGCACAGCTCGAAGATGCCAGCGCCGCCGACCGAGACGCACTGCTGGCCGAGAAGGCTCGTCTCACCCGCCGCAGCATCATCACCATGATCTCGACCGCGGGCCAGGGCCACGTGGGCGGCGACTTGTCGGTCACCGACATTCTGACCACGCTCTACGCGTACACACTGCGGATCGACCCGGCGAACCCCACGCTGGCCGGCCGCGACCGCTTCATTCTCAGCAAGGGCCACTGCGCGGGGGCGCTCTACACGACCCTCGCGCACAGCGGTTACTTCGAGCCGGCCGAGCTGAACACCTTCATGGCGCCCCTCTCGTCGCTGAACGGTCACCCGAACCGCAACAAGGTGCCCGGCGTCGAGACCAACACGGGCCCGCTCGGGCACGGGCTGCCCGTCGCCGTCGGCCAGGCCATGGCTGCAAAGCTGTCGAAGAACGACGCTCGCATCTTCGTGGTGATGGGTGACGGCGAGATGCAGGAGGGCAGCAACTGGGAGGCGCTGATGACCGCGTCTCAGTACAAGCTCGACAACCTCGTCGCCATCGTCGACCGCAACCGCCTGCAGCAGGGGGCGCGCACCGAAGACACCAATGCGCTCGACCCGCTCGACGAGCGGCTCGCGTCGTTCGGCTGCGAGGTGCGGGTCATCGACGGCCACAGCTACGCCGAGCTCATCGAGGCCTTCGCGCCCTCGACCACCGGCAAGCCGGTCGCCATCATCGCCAACACCGTCAAGGGCAAGGGCGTCTCATTCATCGAAGACCGCGTCGAGTGGCACCACAAGGTTCCCTCGGCCGAACAGGTGCTTCTCGCACTTCAGGAGCTGTCATGAGCATCGACACCACGGCGCCCGCCGCGACCACCCCAAGCGCCACGAACGACCCGACCGCCCCGACCTACGACAACCGCACGGCCTTCGCCGACGAGCTCATCCGGCTCGCGCGCACCGACGAGCGTATCGTCGCGGTGTGCAACGACTCGGTCGGTTCGTCGAACCTCACGGCCTTCCGCGACGAATTCCCGAGCCGCCTCATCAACGTCGGCATCGCCGAACAAGACATGGTGGGCGTCGGTGCGGGCCTCGCCAGCTCGGGCATGATTCCGTTCGTCTGCGCCGCGGCACCGTTTCTCACCGGTCGCTCGCTCGAGCAGGTGAAGGCCGACGTGGCCTACAGCCAGCACAACGTCATTCTCTGCGGCATGAGCCCGGGCATGGCGTACGGCGAACTCGGCCCCACACACCACTCGGTCGAAGACCTGTCGTGGCTGCGCGCTCTCCCGGGTCTCGACATCATTGTTCCGGCCGATCGACTGCAGACGCGCCAGGCCGTGCGGGCTGCCGTGGCGAACCCGCGGCCCACGTTCATCCGGGTGGGCCGGCACAAGGTGCCCGACGTGACGCCCGAAGGCACCGAGCTTGTTCGCGGCCGTTTTCAGCAGATCAGAGCGGGCCGTGACGTGACGTTCATCGTCACCGGAACTGTGGTCTCCCGTGCCATCGAAGCCGCCGCCGTGCTCGCCGAGAGCGGCATCGAGGCCCGCGTGCTGAACGCGTCGTACATCGCCCCACTCGACGTCGAAGCAATCGTCGCCGCCGCACGCGAGACGAGCGCCATCGTCACGGCCGAAGAGGCGAACATCGCCGGCGGCCTCGGTGCTGCCGTGGCCAGCGTGGTGTCGCAACTCGAAGCCGGCGCCCGGGTTCCGCTGCGCATCCTGGGGCTGACCGAGTTCGCACCTACCGGAAGCACAGATTTTCTGCTGAACTACTTCGGTCTGAGTTCTGCCCACCTCGTCACCGCCGCCCGGGAGGCACGTGCCCATGCCTGACCACTCCGGGTCGCCCGTGATCATTGCGGTCGACCAGGGAACGAGTTCAACCAAAGTCAACGCCGTCGATGAGGCGGGCCGCGTGATCAGCTCGAGCTCTGTCGCGCTCGATCAGCAACACCCGCACCCCGGTTGGGTGCAGCAGGATGCCCGGGCCATTCTGGCCAGCGTCATCACCGGCATTCAGCAGGCCTCCGCCGGGCTCGGCTCGCGCGTCGTCGCTCTCGCACTGAGCAGTCAGCGCGAATCGGCCGTGGCGTGGAGCCGCACGACGGGCGAACCGCTCGGCCCGATGCTCGGCTGGCAAGACCGGCGCACCATTGCCGCAGCACAGGCCCTCGCGGCGGCCGGCCACGGCCCGCGCGTGCGCGCCATCACGGGGCTGCCCCTCGACCCCATGTTCTCTGCGCTGAAGTTCTCGTGGCTGCTCGACCAGGTCGACCCCGACCGTTCGCGCTCCGCCGCCGGCGAGATAGCCCTCGGCACCGTCGACTCGTACCTCTTGTACTGCCTCACCGGCGGCACCGAACACCGCATCGAGTTCGGCAACGCCAGCCGCACCCAGCTGCTCGACCTCGAGACGCTCGACTGGAGCGACGAGCTGCTGACGTTGTTAGACATTCCGCGCCGGGCGCTGCCGCGGCTCGCCGAATCGTCAGAGCCCTCGGCGGTGGTCACTGCAGTACCGTCGCTCCCGGCCGGCACCCGCTTCGCCGCGGTACTCGGCGACTCGCATGCGGCCCTCTACGGCCACGGCGTGCGCACCCCTGGTTCTGTGAAGGTCACCCTCGGCACCGGTTCGTCGATCATGGGCCTCCTCCCGCCGGGCCGGGGCGCCGAAGCCGGGCTGGTCACCACCATCGCCTGGTGCACGCCAGAGACGACGCTGGCCTTCGAGGGCAACATTCTCTCGAGCGGTTCGACGGCGACCTGGCTCGCCGGGCTGCTCGGCGTCACCCCGCCCGAACTCTTCGCCCTCGCCGAATCGGCCGCCGCATCGGCATCGGCATCGGCATCGCCCGAGACCGGCGTCGATCTGGTTCCCGCGTTCGCGGGGCTCGGGGCACCCTGGTGGGACGAGTCGGCGAAAGCGGTCATGACGGGGTTCGACCTCGGCACCGACCGGGCATCCCTCGCCCTCGCCGCCGTCGAGTCGATCGCCCTGCAGATCGAAGACGTGCTCGCCGCTGCCGAATCAGCAGAATCGGGGCGCTTCGAGACGATTCTCATCGACGGCGGCCCGGCCGCCAACGACTTTCTCGCCCAGCTCGTCGCCGACCTCAGCCAGCGCAGGGTCGAGCGCCCCACCTTGAGCGGCCTCTCGGCCCTCGGCGCGGCGCACCTCGCCGGCACGGTCGCCGGCATCTGGAGCGACGACACCGTGCGGGCCTTCGACCGCGGCAGCACCGTGTTCGAGCCCCAGCTTTCGGCGCCGGATGCCCGCACCCGCCGTGAGCGCTGGCTCACTGCTGTGGCGACCGCCCGTGGCACCAGGCTTCCCTCCCTCACCTCCTTCGAGAAAGAGACCGCATCATGAGCAACAAGCAGGTTTACGGCGCCGGAATCTGGCATTTCGCCACCTACGTCGACCGCTACGCCACCGACGGCTATGGCGAACCGCGCAGCGTCATCGACGCCATCGACCTCGCCGGCCAGGTTCGCGACCTCTCGGTCGTCGACCTGAACTACCCTTTCTTCGGCGGTGAGTTCACGAACGAGCAGGTCAAAGAAGCCCTCGATCGCAACAACCTGAGCGTCATCGGCATCACGCCAGAGATGTACACCCGCGAGTTCGCGAAGGGCGCCTTCACGAACCCCGACCCGGGTGTTCGCCGCCGCGCCAACGAGCTGATCAACGAGGCTGCCGACGTCGTGCGCTTCTTCGGCGCCGACTACGTGAAGCTGTGGCCGGGCCAAGACGGCTGGGACTACCCGTTCCAGGTCGACCACGGTGCGCTCTGGAAGAACTCCCTCGACGGCGTGGGCCGGCTCGCCAGCGAGAACCCCGACCTGAAGTTCGTCATCGAGTACAAGCCACGCGAACCCCGCGTGCACATGAGCTTCGACTCCGTCTCCCGAACCCTGCTCGGCATCGAGAAGATCGGCCTGCCGAACGTGGGCATTCTGCTCGACTTCGGCCACGCCCTGTTCGGCGGCGAGTCGCCCGCCGACTCGGCCCAGCTCGCCATCGACTACGGTCGCCTGTTCGGTATGGACGTGAACGACAACCTGCGCCAGTGGGACGACGACATGGTCGCCGGCACCGTGCACCCCATCGAGCTGTTCGAGTTCTTCTATACGCTTCGTAAGAACAACTGGGAGGGCGTCTGGCAGCTCGACCAGTTTCCTTTTCGCGAAGACAGCGTGCAGGCTGCGAACCACGCGATCGACTTCTTGAAGGCGGCCGACCGGGGCCTCGAGAAACTCGACTTCGCCGCCATTCAGGCCGCTCAAGACAACCACGACTCGCTCACCGCGCTGGCACTCGCGCAGCAGGCACTGTTCTCGAGTTACGGCGAGAGCGCGTAGGGCACCGGGCCGGGCATCCGGCTGCCGTACGCTGAACAGCATGTCATTCGAGCGCACCAGCAGCCGACTGCCCGTCGACCGCATGTCGCTGCTGACGAAGATCGCCAGGCTCTACCACGAGCAGGGTGTCAGGCAGCCCGAGATCGCAGCCCGGCTGCACATCTCGCAGTCGAGGGTGTCACGGTTCTTGAAAGAGGCCGTGGCCCTCGGCATCGTGCGCACCATCGTGGTGCCGCCGGCCGGGGTGCACTCCGAGCTCGAAGACGGCGTGCAGGCCCGGTACTCTCTGGCCGACGTCGTGGTGGTCGATGCCGCCGACGACGACCGCGGCCTGCTGCAGGCCCTCGGCAGTGCGGGCGCGGCCTACCTCGAGACCACCCTCACCGGCAGCGATCGTGTGGGCATCTCGTCGTGGTCGTCGACCCTGCTGGCCACGGTCGACGCCATGGCACCCCGCACCACACGCACGGCCGAGACCATCGTGCAGGTGCTCGGCGGTGTGGGCAACCCGGCCGTTCAGGTTCAGGCCACCCACCTCACCGACCGCCTCGCTCGGGTCACGGGAGCCGACGCCGTGTTCTTTCCTGCCCCGGGAGTCGTTTCGACGAGCGCCGTGCGCGATGCGCTGCTGGCCGACCCCTACATTCTCGAGGCCGTCACCGAGTGGCCGAGCCTCACGGTGGTTCTCGAGGGGGTGGGCAGTCTCGAGCCGTCGCTGCTTCTGCAGAATTCGGGTAACGCCATCACCGCGGCCGATCAGGATGCCCTGCGGCGCGCCGGGGCGGTGGGCGATGTGTGCCTGCGATTCTTCGACGCCGACGGCACCCTGGTCGACGCCGAACTGCACGAACGGGTGCTCGGCATCTCGAGCGCCGAGCTGCGGGCGGTTCCGCGAAAGGTCGCCATCGCCGGCGGTACCCGCAAACACGAGGCCATTCGGGCCTGCCTGCGGGGCGGCTGGGCCGACGTGCTCATCACCGACGTTGCAACAGCCGAATATCTGCTCGCGCCGCGGTGAACTTGTGCACGTCGGCGGCGCGGAGTCAAGGCATTGCCGATAAGCACGACATCGCATTCACTTAGTCTGGCCAATGAATCAGCTGTACCTGTCTGTACCGGGCTCTGCTCCGAAGACACCGTAGGCACCAGCGATGAGGGCCACCATGGCGCGCCTGCGCCGCGCAGTACAGATACGAGGCCCCGCACCATGAGCATCCACTCTTCCCTCCTGCAGCTGCGGCAGACCCCTTTCATTCTCGACGCACTGCGCTCGGCCGACGACTTCGCCGATTCGGTCGACCGCTTCGGGCACGAGTCGGTCGGCGTGCTCACCGAGCTCATCAACGATGAGAGTGACGCGCTCACCGCCATCACCGCCGTGCACGCCCTTGCCCGCGTCTACGACGACGAGGCTGAGCGGGTTCTCTCAGACCTGCTCTCGAGCGACCGTGCCTTTCTCCGCGAGCACGCCGCCTGGGCGTTCTGGACACGGCTGCCCCGTCTGGATGCAGTCTCCCGTCTCGTGGCCGGCGTCATTTCTGGCGGTTTCACCGGCGCCCTGGCCCAGCGCACCCTGCAGCAGTGGGCGCAGTCGACACCCGATCATGTGGCGCTCGCGCTCGAGGGCGCGCTGATGGGGCAGTCGATACCCGCAGCACGTGCTCGGCTTGCCGAGACGCTCGGACTGATTCCGGGGCGCGTCGCGGGCCGAGCGCTCTGCTTCATCGCCACCGACGATGCCGAGGCGTTACCCGTTCGCATCGCAGCTATGGCGGCGCTCGGTGACCGCAACATCGACAACGAAGCCCTCCATGTAGTTGAGCGCTTCGCCGAATTGCCGGGTGAGCTGGGCGACGTGGCGCGGCTCGCGGCCTACGACATCGAGGTGTCGCTGAACCCGCCGGTACGCCTGCCGGGTGGCCCGGATGCCCGCGAGGGCGCTGCCCGCTCGGCCGATGCTTCGGGCGGCCTCACGGTGGCGCAGCTCTTTCTGCACGCCGACATCGACAGAGGGCTCACGCGTGCCGGCGCGGGAGACAACGGCGGTATCGCCACGCTGCTCGTGCGCCTCGGCGACGCCCTCGCCGCGGAACCCGGAATCTCCCGCGTGATCACCATGTCGCGCGGGTCGGCTGCCGCAGCCCTCGCGGTGCTGCCCGATCCCGACTATGGGTCGAACACGACGGAACGGCACATTCTCGCCCCCATCCCCCTGCTCAGCGACCCGTGGTCGACCGCGAGCGCCTGGCCCACCCGCGTGGCCGCGGAACGTGGAATCCGCCGCGCGCTGTTGGCGCTCGGCCCCGTCGACGTGCTGCATCTGCGCATGGCCGAGGTCGGCAGTATGGCGGCGGCTGCGGTGGCCGAACGACTCGACATCCCCGTGGTCTTCACTCTCGCGCCCGACCCGCACGCGGTCATCCACGCCCTTGACATGTCGGGTGCCCTCACCCGGCGTTCGTTCGGCGAGGTCGACGAACACGAGCACTACTGGTTTCGCACCCGGCTCGTTCAGCGGCTCGCCCGCCAAGCGGCCCACACCGTGCTCTTTCCCCGCCCCGACCTCAGCGGCGACCTCAGCGAACTGCTCGGGATCGACATCGACGCCGAGCCGGAGCAGTACACGGTCGTGCCAGAGGGCATCGACGTGTCGGTCATCGAGGCGGGCCTTCGCGAGGCGCGTGCAGCGCTTCACGTGCGTTCGGCGCCGCACAGAGCCGACACTGGCTCCGACTCGGCGACCGCCGTCGCGAGTACCCCGCAGCAACTGCCGACGGGCAACGCCTTCGCCCAGCTCGACGCTCTGGTCGGCGCGCTGCCGAAGCACCGCCACGGGCTGCCCGTCGCCCTCAGCGTGGGGCGCCTGCACCACGTCAAAGGCATGGCCACCATTGTCGAAGCGTGGGCGGCCGACCCCATTCTCGTGAAGCGCAGCAACCTCGTACTCGTGGGCGGCGACCTCGACGACCCGTCGGCCGATGAGCAGGGGCAACTCGATCGCATCGAGGCGACCCTCGCAGCGCATCCTGAAGCCCGTGACGGGTTGATTCTTGCCGGGCACCGCCCGAACGACGTGGTGTCGCGCTGGCTCGCGGCGGTGCGATTCGGCCGCCCGGGGCTCATCGGCGAGCGCGGCGTGTACGTCTGCGGCAGCCTCAAAGAGGAGTTCGGCATCGCTCTGCTCGAAGCCCTCGCAGCAGGACTCGTGGTGGTCGCACCCGACGGCGGGGGCCCCGCCACGTACGTGAAGAACCGCATCACAGGCTTTCTGGTCGACACCCGTTCGCCGCTCGGAATTCGCCAGGGCCTTCGCGATGCGCTCGCTCTGGCCCACATCAATACGGCGCTCGAGAATGACGACGCCCGCGTCGATCGGGCGCAGTCGCTGATCAGGGAGCACTTCACCATCGGAGCCATGGCCCACGCCCTGACCGGCGTGTACCTCGGCGTGGCCGAGCGCGCCAACCGCACGGGTCGCACGGGTCGCGCACGTAGTACAGGCGGCCGTACCGGCCGCGACGCCGCATCTGACCACTCGGAGTTCGCCCAGTGACCCTGCTCGTGATCAGCCCCGATTACGCCTCGCACCTGCTGCCACTGGCAACACTCGCAACGGCGTGGCAGGAGGCGGGCGACGATGTGGTGGTCGCCACGGGCCCCGCGACCGCGTCGATCGTCGACGCATTCGGCTTCTCACGTGTCAACCTGCAACTCGGGCGCGGTTCGAATCCCGGCGTCATTCGCGCTGAAGACCAGCCGACCGGTGAAGACGATGCGCTGCGGGGCTTCTTCGACGCCACGCGTGTCGGCATGGTCGAGACCCTACGATTCCAGGCCAGCGCCCGCAGCAGCGACCTGCTGTGGAATCCTGTGCAGACAGCGAAGAATGTGCAGGCTGTGGTGCAGAGGGTCGCTCCCGACCAGATCGTGGTCGACCACCTTGCGTTCGGCGCGCGGTTGGGGCTCGATGCCGCGGGTATTTCGTACGGCGATGTGGTGCTCGGGCATCCGGTCGCCCTGCCCGTCGGCGACGAGGTGTACGGCCACCCACCCTTCTGGCCCACCGCCTTCACGCCCGGGCAAGACGAACTCGGCGAACTGCGCGCTCTCAACGAGAGCATTCGCGACGCCTTCACCGCCCAGTGGAACGCCGCCCTCGCCATACTCAACCCCGGCGCGGCCCCCTCCCGCGACGCCTTCGCCGAACACGGCGACCTGCTGCTGCTCAACTACCCCGAGGCCCTGCACCCCGCCGAACGCACGGCCCTGCTCTCACCGCACGTCTTTCTCGGCTCGGCCGTGCGCCGCGAACCGCTCGATGCCGACGTCGAGGCCTGGCTCACCGAAAGCGATACCCCCGTGGTCTATGTCAGCTTCGGCAGCTTTCTCTCGGTGCGCACCGACGTATTGCAGCGGGTGGTGGATGCCCTCGCCCCCCTGCCCATCAGAGTGGCCCTCGCCACCGGCAGCACCCCGCCCTCGCAGTTCACGGGTGTGCCGAGCACGTGGTTGCTGCGTGGATTCCTTCCCCAGGTCACCCTGCTCGAGCGTTCGGCACTCATCGTGACCCACGGCGGCAACAACTCCGTCACCGAGGCTGCGACCGCCGGGGTGCCGATGCTCGTGCTGCCCTTCTCGACCGACCAGTTCGCGGGCGCTCGCGCCATCGAAGCCGCAGGGCTTGGCTTCGCTCTCGACCCCAACACCGCAACCCCCGCCGATGTGCGCGCGGCTGTCGCCTCCGTACTGTCGGGCCCTGCCCCCCGAGCGGCCGCGGCACTGGGCGAAGACCTGCGCGCCAACCCGGGCCGCGATCGGGCGCGCGAGTTTCTGCTGGGTACAGATACGTCGTCGGTGCCCGACCTGCAATAACTGCAATAGTTGACGCATGCGCCGATTCATCGTCTCTCTCATCGCCAACGCCGTAGCGCTCTGGCTGACCACGCTCATCGTCTCGGGCGTCAAGGTCGACCCCTATGCCCCCGACGGCTTTGCCGTTGTGCTGTCGTTTCTGTTCGTCGCACTCATCTTCGGCATCGTGAACGGCATCATAGGTACAGCCATTCGCGTGGTGGCATTCCCGCTGTACATTCTCACCCTCGGTCTCATCTCGCTGGTGATCAACGCCATCCTGCTGCTGTTGGCGAGCTGGGTGACCGGCCTCTTCGGCTTCGGTCTCGTGGTCGATGGCTTCTGGTGGGCGGTGCTCGGTGCGCTCGTTCTGGCCATTCTGAGCGCCATCATCGGCGCCATTCTGAAGCCGTTCGCCCGTCGCCGCAACTAACGGGAGAATAGACGCATGCCTGCCGACCGCGCCCCTCTGTCTGACGGGGTCTTTCGCGTCTGCGTGGTGTGCACTGGCAACATCTGCCGCTCGCCCATGGCCGAGGTCGTGCTGAACGATCTTGTGCACCGCGGCGGCCTCGACGACCGTATCGCCGTGTCGTCGGCCGGCACCGGCGACTGGCACGTGGGTGAGAAGGCTGACCCCCGCACGGTGGAGTCGCTCGAACGCCGCGGCTACACCGGCGACGTGCACCGTGCCCGGCAGTTCGACCCCGACTGGTTCACCGACCTCGACCTGGTGGTGGTACTCGACCGCAGTCACGAACGCGTGGTGCGCGACTGGGCCCAGAACGACGCCGACCGGTCGAAGATACGCCTGCTGTCTAGCTTCGATCCCGAGGCGGCCGGGCTGCCAGACGTACCAGACCCGTACTACTCGACCGCCGCCATGTTCGACGAGGTGCTGGCCACCATCGAACGCGCCTGCGTCGCCCTCTTTGCCCAGCTCGAGCCCGCGCTCCGGCACACTCCCGCCAAACACCAAACCGGAGCTTAGAACCCCCATGTCGCTTCCCCCCCAACCCCTCAGCCCTCTCGATGGCCGGTACAGCGCCGCCGTCACCGGTCTCGGCGAATTCCTCTCTGAAGCCGGTCTCAACCGTGCCCGGGTACACGTCGAACTCGAGTGGCTGCTCTACCTCACCGACCACGAACTCTTCGGGTCACACCGGTTGACCGAGCAGCAGATCCGTGAGCTCCGCAGCCTCGGCTCGTCGTTCGGCCAGGCCGAGATCGACGAGCTCGCCGGCCTCGAAGCTACCACCCGCCACGACGTGAAGGCGGTCGAGTATCTTGTGCGCCGCCACCTCGCCGACCTGGGTCTCACCGAGATCGCCGAACTCACCCACTTCGCGGCCACCAGCGAAGACATCAACAACCTCTCGTACGCACTCACCATTCGCCAAGCGGTGACAGAGGTCTGGATGCCCGGCTTTCGCCAGGTGATCGCCGAACTTCGTCGGCAATCGCTGGCCTACCGCGCTGACGCGATGCTCGCCCGCACCCACGGTCAGCCCGCCACCCCCACAACCATGGGCAAAGAGCTCGCCGTCTTCGTGTACCGACTCGAACGCATCGCGAAGCAGCTCGACACGAGCGAGTACCTCGGCAAGTTCAGCGGCGCCACCGGCACCTTCGCCGCGCACCTCGCCGCCGACGACACTCAGAACTGGCCGCTCATCTCCGAGCAGTTCGTCACCTCGCTCGGTCTCACCTGGAACCCGCTCACCACGCAGATCGAGTCGCACGACTGGCAGGCCGAGCTCTACTCGCGCATCGCGCACGCCAACCGAATCCTGCACAACCTCTGCACCGACATGTGGACCTACATCTCACTCGGCTACTTCACCCAGATCCCGGTTGCCGGGGCCACCGGGTCGTCGACCATGCCGCACAAGATCAACCCCATCAGGTTCGAGAACGCCGAGGCCAACCTCGAGCTGTCGAACGCCCTGCTCGACTCACTCGGCCAGACCCTCGTGACGAGTCGCCTGCAGCGCGACCTCACCGACTCCACCACGCAACGCAACGTGGGTGTGGCCCTCGGGCACTCCCTGCTCGCCCTGAACAACATTGTGGGCGGCCTCGGCCAGGTCTCGCTCAACCGTGAGGTGCTCGCTGCCGATCTCGATGACAACTGGGAGATCTTGGGCGAGGCCATCCAGACCGTGGTGCGTGCAGAGATCACGGCGGGTCGCAGCTCGATCACCGACCCGTACGCGCTGCTCAAAGAGCTCACACGTGGCAAACGCATCGGCCAGACCGAGCTGACCGCCTTCGTGTCAGCGCTCGACATCGGCGATGCGGCCAAAGAGCACCTGCTGCGGCTCACCCCGGCCACCTACACCGGGCTCGCCGGCTCACTCGTCGACTACCTCGACGTCTGAGCCGATGCCCAGCGGGCCGGGCTGGGCGATGCGGGCGGGCCGGGCGATGCGGCCGGGCTG